>PFHO01000050.1 GCA_002782345.1 Candidatus Moranbacteria bacterium CG_4_8_14_3_um_filter_34_16 | reverse complement strand
ATTTGTTTTTTTGTTTATTGATTTTTCGCAATTATAGTCGCAATATTCCCGGAAATATGATTGATGGGACGATGAATCAAACCAAAGAAATTGCTGAATATATAATTTCTGAAGTCGGTTCGCGCAAAAAAATTCAAATAGACGGTCAAGGTATTTATTTGGATCGTTTTGCCAATCGAATTTCATATTTCTTGGCTGATTCAAAGATTGAAATTATTACACCGAACAAATATGTAAAATTGGATAATAATTTGCCAATATTTGTTGTGGTGAATGAATCATCAGAAGAATTTTATCCCGGTATGGTTTATAAAAAATATGGTGAAATAGAAAAAAATCATCGGATTTATGATGTTACAATTTTAAAAATGAAAAATGCTCCCAAATAATTTTTGCCAAATTATGATTTTTAACTTAAATTAAAATAATAATAATGAAAACCATATTAAATAAAAAATATACAGTTACGGCTATTATGCTGGCAATAGTCATTGGCGCTTTTGTCTTTCGTTTTTATAATTTTTCTGATTGGCTGTATTTCAAAATGGATCAATCGCGCGACGCGCAGCTCATAAGCTATGCTATAAACGATGGACCAATGATGCTTCCGCTTTTGGGACCAAGAGCCGGCGCGACTGATGTAGGCAAAGGTTTTTTGCGACTTGGTCCGGCTTATTATTATTTTCAATATCTTTCTGGTGTTGTTTTTAATTCTACGGCGCCGGAAATTTTCGCTTATCCGGATTTATTGTTTTCTATTCTGGCGATAATTTTGCTTTATTTTTTTGCGCGGATTTATTTCTCCAAAAATATTTCGCTTCTCATTTCGGCGATGTATGCGTTTTCTTTTATCGTGATTCAATATTCTCGGTTTGCATGGAATCCTAATTCATTGCAATTTTTTGCTCTGCTAACTTTTTTTGGACTTTTGAAATTTTTGAGTGAGAAAAATTTCAAAAGAAAAATAGGTTGGCTAATTGTTTGGGCGCTGGGAATTTCTATTGGATCGCAGTTGCATTTTTTTGGTTTTTTTGTGCTTACAGCCATTTCCGGTTGTCTGATTCTGTTTCATAGTCAGGTTTGGCAGTTGCAAAAAATCAAGGATATATTTGCAAAAAATATTTTGCGAAAAATAGCCGTTTATTCTTTTGTTTTTGTTTCTGTTTTCACTTTGATTTATTCTCCTGTGATCATAAGCGATGTGATGAAAAAAGGAGAAAATTCAAAAAATTTTATAACCGCTCTTTTTTCCAAAGCCAAAGAAAAAACATTTGGCGAAAAATTATCCAAGAATTTTTCTGAGAATGCTAAATATTATTGTCTCATCACTACTTCTTTTTGTGGAGAAGGCGAGCCGTTTGATAGTGTGAAAAGTGCATTACCTTCAATTTTTTCAATCATTCTTATTCTTGCTGGTTTGATTTTGGCTGGACGAGCTTTGAAAAAAGAAAAAAACATCGGGAGGAGAAATTTTTTGGCGTTGTTGTTTTTGTGGATTGGTGTGTTTTTTATTTTTACTTTTCCAGTTTCTTTTCAGCTTCGTCCAAGATTTTTCATTTTAGTTTTTGCTGTGCCATTTTTGCTTAGCGGATTAGTATTTGATTTTTTTCAAGAAAGATGGCCGAAAAAGGCAGTGTATTTCATTTCGGCAGTCGCAATCATTATATTTGGCTTGAATGCGTATGGAACAATGGCGTGGTTTTCGGAAATGAAACAGTCTCAAGTCAAGAATGTAGAAATAAACCGCACATTAATTTTGAAAACAAAAGATGGCGTGACATTGGGCGAATTACAAAAGGCATCTGATTTTATTTATGAAAAAAGAAAAATAGGCAAGGATGTTTATTATTATGTGAAACCGGAGCATATAAATCCGATAAAATATATTTTGACGCAAAAGAAAGACCCTGCTTTCGTTTATGCGACTTTGAGTTTGAATGAAAATCCTAATGCCCAGTATTTTGCAATTATTCCTTCCGATACGGAACCCAAAAAAGCCTTGGAAAAAAAATATGCAGTGCCGGTTGAAATTTTGTCTTTTCAAAATTGCGGTCAAATCTCAGTTTATGAGATAAATTTTCCAGGGAGAAATATTTCCAAAAATTTCAGATTTAACAAGAAATATTCCAAAACCGACCGGCTTTTCTGGAAAGATGTTTTTGGGATAAAAAAACAAACTATTAAAGAAGACGAGGAATTAACCAGTGATATAAATATGAATGAATAGAAATTTTACAATAAAGTTAGAAAATTTATCAAAGATAGATAATGGAAAAAATTAAAAAAAATAAAACTATTGTTATTTTAATCGCGATTATCACAGTCGGGATTTTTTTGCGCATCTATCATTTTTCCGATTGGTTGTTTTTTCAATCGGATCAATCAAGAGATTTAAAATTGATAAATCATGCAGTTGAAAATGGTCCAGGTTGGCTTCCACTTCTGGGACCAAAAGCGGGAGGCACATTTTTGCGCTTGGGACCTGTTTTTTATTATTTTCTATATCTTTCTGGAAAAATTTTTGGAATGGATGAGCCTTGGAAAGCTGCTTTGCCAGATTTATTTTTTTCAATTCTCACAATTCCGCTTTTCTATTTTTTCCTTAAAGAATTTTTTTCCAAAAATTGGGCATTGATAAGCACAGCTTCATATGCAGTTTGTTTTTTTGCGGTTCAATATTCTCGTTTTGTGTGGAATCCCAATTCTTTGCCTTTTTTCAATTTGCTTTTCTTTTATGCTTTATTAAAATTTTTTGATGCTTCGGATAAGCGAAAAATTATTTGCTGGACAATAGTTGCGGGCATTTCTTATGCCATTGCCAGTCAACTTCATTTTGTTTGTCTTTTTAGCTTTCCGATTGCCACACTAATTATACTTTTATCTCACAAAATGATTGCTAAAAAATCTGTTGGAAATTTTTTCAAATACATTCCTATTGTTGTTTTTATCCTTGTCTTATTTTATGTCCCAGTGATACTAAGCGATATGCAAGTCGGTGGAAATAACGGGATAAATTTTTTGGTTTCTTTCAAAAGCAAAAGTTCTGATGCTGAAATTTTTGAGCTTGCGAAAAAAACCGCTTTTAATTTTTCCAAATATTTCGCAATTATTTGGTCAGGGGTAGTTGATGCAGATAAAAAAATATACAAATTATTTTTATATTTTATACTTGCTGGATTGATTGGTGGAAGTTTGCTTTTTAAAAAAGAAACGGATACAAGAAAAAAAATATTCGTGGCCACAATTTTTGCGTGGTTTTTTTCTTATGCGATTGTCTATTTTCCTCTTGGCTCAAAAGTTCAGCCAAGACATTTTTTGCCAATTTTGCCCTTGCCATTTATCTTTTGGGGGTTTGTAGTTTTGTTTGCAAATAAAGTTAAACTTAGATATAAATCTTTCATAACTTTGCCACTATTGTTTTTGCCGATAGCCCTTAACGTGTATAGTATCAAAACTTGGTTTGGCGAGCTTGGTGATTCGCAGGTTAGAATTTCTCATCCGAGAAAATCCGGATTGCTAAAATCAGTAGAAGGCGAAGACTGGTGGCACCTAAAAAAAACCGCTGAATATATGCAAGAAGATTGCAAAGGAGAAAACAAAAAAATATTAATTATTCCTCTCAAAAAAAGTTATCGCGATTTGATCAGCTATTCGCTGGAAAATGTCGGAGAAAAAAGAGAATACAGCATAAAGCTTGGATTCTTGGAATATTATCCTGAGGACTGTTATTATCTGATGTATTTTACAAAAAATTATTCTTCTGGTTATTTTGATGAAAAGCAAGAAGTGAAAAAGATAAGTGAAAAAAATTTTGGCGATATCGGCGTTGTTCATTTTGAGATAATTCCGCAAATGATAGATAACAAAGGTAAAATAGAAAATCCATTTAGAAAAAAAGATAGAGGATAAGAAAAAAAAGACAGTGATCTTGAAAAAGATTCGGATGATAATATTTCAATTGATGAGAGCGAAGATAACTCATGGCTGATTCCCAAAAGAAAGGGTAGGATTTTTTGGAAGGATTTGTTTGAAGAGTGAAAATTTTATAAAGTTAAAAGTTGATAAAGTTTAAAAAAATAGTAAGGATATGCCGGAAAAAATCATAAAAAATAAAATTTGGATAATTTTGGGATTAATTTTGACAATTGGCATATTTTTGCGCGCGTATCATTTTTCTGATTGGCTCAGATTTAATATGGATCAGTCGCGCGATGTTTTATTGATGAAAAATTTAAGTGAGCATAATAGATTTCCGGAACTTGGTCCCGAAGCGGGTGGAACAAATTTCAAACTTGGTCCGGCGTTCTATTATTTTCAATATCTAAGCACGAAAATATTTGGCGCGGAGCCGGAAAAAGTAGCCTATCCCGATTTATTTTTTTCAATTTTGTCAATTGGTTTGTTTTTTCTTCTGGCAAAAATTTATTTCAAAATTCCAATTGCGTTGACATTGACGTGGTTGTATGCAACCTCATATTTTGTGATCAAGTTTTCCCGTTTTGCCTGGAACCCTAATTCCACACCTTTTTTTGTGATGCTTTTTATCTACGCGCTTTATAATTTGGCAATTTCACAGAAAAAGAAAATTGCTTGGGCGATTTTGACGGGAACAGCTTTGGGAATTTGTATTCAACTGCACACTTCGCTTTTGATAATTCTGCCAATCCTTTCTTTTTTTTGGGCGGTTATTTTTTTTAAGAGAAAAATAGTTTCAATAAGCGTAATAGCCATCGTTGTAGGGACTTTTATTTTTATGAATATCCCGCAAATTGTCAGTGAAATCAAAAGTGAAGGAGCGAATTCATATCAATTTATATTGGGAATTACCAATAAAAATAAGCGAAATAAAAGCTGGGCGAATAACTTGCTCTTGAATTTTTCTTGCCACACCAAAACTAACAATCACATTCTTACTTCTTTGGGAGACGAAGATGGGTGTGGATATGACAATGATTGGAAAACATTCAAAAAGCTGGATGGCACAAGAATGACTGTTAAAGAAAAAATATTTTTCGTTGTATCTATTATTTCGCTACTAATATTTTTTTTAGGTGGATATTTTTTCTTATTTAAAAAAACAATCAAAGAAAGCGATAGAAATAGGAAAATTTTTTTACAAATTATGTCCGGTTATGTAATCTTATCTTTTCTTTTCTATATAACATGGGCTACGGAACTTTCAGTGCGTTTCTTTTTGCCGTTATCCTTTGTTCCTTTTTTAATCTTGGGATTATGGTTGAATTTTTTTGAGAAAAAATTCAAAAAAGGTTTGTGGCTTGTGATAACGATTGTTTCCGTTGTCTCATTTTTGAATTTGGGGAAAATATTTCATACCTATAAAGATTTGAGGTATGGAGGAAGAGAGATTAATGGAGATTTTGATTATCTAACGCTGGGAGAGGGGAAATATGTCGTTGATTTTATGACAAAAAATTCTAGCGAAAAAACTGTTTATGTTGATGCGCAAGCCGGTTATCTTTTTAAATCTCTTCGCTCGTTGCAGTTCTTAGCAGAAAAAGAAAATGTGGAAATAATTCAATTAAGAAAAGAAATTAAATTAAATTACGGAGACAGATTGTTTTATCTGAAAAGTGCCGATGCCCAATGCAAACTTTCGCGGGAAATAGCAAAAAAATATGATATTGAAAAATGTTCAGTTTTTCGCCAATTTTCAGTTTTTGCTTTGAGAGTTAAATAAATTTTTTTTTAAAATTAAAATTTGGGAAAACTTTTTTCTCTCCAAAGATTTTCTTTTAGATAAAGCATATCTTTCTTTCCGATTTCTCCCAAGACATAAAGAATGTCTAGGTAGAAAATGAAAAGCAAAAAAGACCAAAAAATAAAAGTGAATTTTTCTTGTGATGGAAGAAGTTGAGAAACGCCCAACATCAATGTTCCAGCGATGATTATTTTAGAAAAGAATTTTAAAGATATTTTTACTCCAAAATCTTTCCAAATATAATAAAGCATAATGAAAGTGATTACGATTGAAGTGATAGAGGTGGCAATGGATGAACCGACAAGCGCGTATTTTTTAATAAGAAAATAGTTTAAAATAATATTTAAGAATAATCCAAAAATTGAAATTAGCATTGGTTTTTTAACTTTGTTTGCTCCGCTCATCACAAAACAAAAAACATAATAAATTGTAAGAAAACCCACGCCTAAAACTAAAATAGTCATAGGCAAAGCGGATGATTCATAGCGAGAAGAATAAAAAAGGCGAATAAGAGGTTGCGCGAAAACACTCATTAAAACAATCATTGGGACAAGAAGGATCAACATCAAGCGCAATGATTGGTTGATGATTTTGGCGGTTTGAGTATGGTTGTTTTGCGATGTGGTTTTGGAAATAACCGGCAAAAGAATCACGGTGAGAGAATAAAAAATATAATAGGGTATGCGGGCGAGTGTAAGAGAAGCGTTATATATGCCGGTGGAATAATCACTTTTTAAAATGGCTTTTACCATATATAAATCTATACTAATAAGTAATTCATAAGCTAAAAAGAAGATGATAATTTGCCAAGCGTAATTGATCAAAAGTCGCCAATCAAAATTTTCTTTCTGTTTGATTTCGGTGATAAATTTGGGCGTTCTTTTTAATTGTTTGGAAATTTTGAATTTATCAATCGCTAATGCGATGAAAAAAATTGTCAGAGGCGCTACAATATAGCCGGAAATTGAGCCTTCAAGTTTCCAAAAATAGGCGAATAAAAGAATAAAAATAATTTTAAAAATTGAACGAAAAACTTTGAGAATGGATTGAATATTGAACTGATGAAGTCCGGTGTAGTAGGAAAAATAGAAAGAAGCCATCGCAAAAGACGGAATAATCAAAGTGGAAAGACGAAAAAGAGGAGTGAGAGTCGCATCGCCCAAAAGTTTGGCGATTAGCGGAGAAAAAATAAAAAACAATATCGTTATTGTTCCGACTATAACGCTTTGCAAAAGAATAGCTTGTTTTTTAATGATGGAAATCAAATGAGGTTTGGTTTCAAAAATTTCGCTTAGATATTTTGCCATAGCAGTGGGAATTCCATTGCCAACGAGGATAATGACCATCGTAGTGAGCGTAACGACAATCCCATAGCGACCATAATCGGCTGGACCGAGAATTCTTCCCATCACGGTATGGATAAAAAATCCGGAAATATTGAAAATAATTTCCGAAATTGTTATCCATAAAGTTGTGCGAACAAGATTTTTTGGCATAGTTGTGACTAAAAGAAACAATTTTTTATAAAAATTTATAATTTTAGAATTTATTCATTTGAGTTGAAAAATCCATTTAACTAATATAATGATAGAATTGTGAACAATAAATCGCTTTTTATAATTCATAAGTCTTTTTCCAATTTTGGCGGAAAAATTTGGAAGGAAACGCCAAAAAGGTTTTTTTGGTTTGAGACAACAATTTTTATTGATTTTTAAAAAGGGAATTTTTTATTTCTTGAAAAACCTTTTCTTCGTCTTGATTGCCGTTAATTATTTTTAGATTCCACTTCAAAATTTTATTGGCATATAATTCTTTTTTCTTTTTGAGATAATCAATTCCTTGTTCGGGTTTTCGTTTGCGGGACATAATAACGGCGGGATCTGTTTGCAGGTAAATGGCTAGCTCCGGTTTTATTATTTTTAACTTTGTCTCAGGGTAATTTTTAAGATTAAGATTTAAGTTTAGAAAAAGTATATTTATAAAAGAATCATAAAAATACCGATCACTTAAAATATAGTCAAATTTTTCTTTTTTTAGTTTTTTCACTAAATTTTTAAAACGCCACAAATCAATTTTCAAAAATATCTCGCGCAGTTTGATTTGAAACAAATTGGCACGGGTTACGCTTTTTTCTTTTTGAGTTTTGCATTTTCCGCTTAGTCGGCAAATCAAGCAATATCTGTTTCGGATTTCAATTATTTTTTTTCCCAAACTGAATTTTATCGCGTGAAAATAAAAAACTTTGCATTTTTTTTGTTCCAAATATTTTTTTAACCTTTGAATCTGGGTGGATTTTCCGCTTCCATCCAAACCGGAAATGGAGATTATTCTCATATTTTTTAGGTGTAAATCTTTTTTTTGGCGTTTTTTTCTTAAATACTCGTCAATTCTCAATCAATATTATCATATTTGAGAATTTCTTGCACGCGTCAGGAAAATATTTTTAATTTGTCAAATAGGGTCGGATAATGCTAATGTATAGAAAAAATAACTTGCAGTTAATATATAAAAAATAAAAATATTTTAAAAATAAAATTAAAAAAAAATTGTCAAAAAAATGAGCCAGTGAAATTGAACCGATTCTTTATAATCTGGATAAGAAAATCCGAGTTATTCTTTCGGCAATAAAATATAAATTCTAAAAAATTATGCGATTGGATTTTTCTAAAATAAAAAAAGTTTATATTATTGGAATCAAAGGTTCCGGAGTTGTCGCTGTGGTGGAAATTTTGTCCGGTATGGGAATTGAAGTTTTAGGCTCAGACACAAAAGAAATTTTTTTTACCGATAAAATACTCAAGAAATTGGGAATAAAATATTTTGAAAATTTTTCTTCCGCCAATATTCCGGCGAACACGGACTTGATTATTCATTCAACGGCTTATAACGAAAAAAATAATCCGGAAATGGAGGAAGCCAAGAAAAGAAAATTGCCGATTATAAGTTATCCTGAAATTTTAGGATATCTTTTTAATCAGAAATATGGTTTGGCGGTTTGCGGAACGCACGGGAAAACAACCACCTCGGCAATGTTGGCGGAAACGTTAAGCTTTATCGGAAAAAATCCTTGCGCGGTAGTGGGGAGTAAAGTTATAAATTGGGGAGGAAACGCCCTTTTCGGCGAGGGAGAATTTTTTGTGGCGGAAGCGGATGAATATCAAAACAAACTTCAATACTATTCTCCCAAAGGAATTATTCTTACAAGTGCTGATTTTGATCATCCGGATTTTTTTAAAGATTTTTTGTCTTATAAAAAAGTTTTTAAGGAATTTGTGGCGCGTGTTCCCAAAAGCGGTTTTTTGGTTGTTTGGGGAGATAATGTGGACACATTGGAAATTGCTCAAAGTTGCAAGGCGAATGTTTTTCAATATGGTTTTAATAGGGATTGCGATTATAGAATTGAAAATTATGAACTAAAAAATGGAGAAAATTTAAAACCTTCTCAATTTTTTGAAGTTTTTTCCAAAAAAAAATCTTTGGGAAATTTTGAAATAAGCTTGGTTGGAAAACATAACGTTCTAAACGCGACATCGGTGATTGCCAGTTGTTATCATTTGGGGTTAAATTTGAAAAATGTGGCGGAAGCGTTGAAAAATTTTCAAGGAACATCCAGAAGATTTGAATATATCGGTGAACGAAATGGCGCGATTCTTATAGATGATTACGGACATCATCCAGAAGAAATTCAGGCAACTTTGAGTGGAGCGCGACAAATTTATCCTCAAAAAAATATTTGGGCGATTTTTCAAGCGCATACCTTTACTCGCACTAAGGCTCTTCTTAGCGAATTTTCTCAAAGTTTTTTCGATGCAAACAAAGTAATAGTTTTGGATATCTATGGAAGCGCACGAGAATTTCAAGGCGGAGTGCATAGTCAAGATTTAGTTGACGCGATCAATAAATTTGAACAGGGCAAGGCTTTTTATCTAGCTACCGTTGTTGAAGCGGCGCAATATTTGAAAGACAAAATAGGGGAAAATGATGTGGTTATCACTATCGGCGCGGGAAACGGTTGGGAAGTAGTGGAAAAACTAAAAGAATAACGGAATGAAGGCTGTTGTTTTTTGCAATTTTTAACAATTTTAGTCGCGAGCATTTTTTAAAATTGTCAAAATAAAAATCAAATCAAGATATTTTTTGAACTTAATGAAAAGAATTTTTTTTATAAAATTTTATTAATTTTTCAAAAAGCGAATAACTTTTATATTTGAAAAAAATGGAAAAAAAGAAACAAATTTACAATCTTTCTCCTAATGAAATTCTAGCCAATTTTAATTCTTCTTTAGAAGGGTTGACGGATGAAGAAGCGGAAAAAAGAATTAAGATTCATGGATTAAATAAAATTGAAAAAAAAATAAATTGGAAATGGGCAAGATTGATTATCAATCAATTTAAAGACACTTTGGTTTGGATATTGCTTGTGGCGGCGTTTCTAGCTTTCTTATTTGGAGAGACGCACGATACAATAATAATTTTTTTTATTGTGCTTATCAATGCTTCTATCGGTTTTTTTCAAGAATTTAAAACGGAGAGAATTTTGGAAAATATTAAAAAAATTGTAACTGACAAAGCTTCAGTTTTTAGAAACGGGGTAAAAAAAGAAATAAATTCAAAATTTTTGGTTCCGGGAGATATTGTTTTTGTGAGCACCGGAGATAATATTCCCGCTGACGGATATATTTTGGAAAGCTATAATTTTAAAGTGAACAGTTATATTTTTACGGGAGAGTCAAAACCGGAAAAAAAATCGGAAAAAATTTTGGAGAAAGAAGATGTTCTTTTGGCTGATATTGATAATATGGCTTTTATAGGAGAAGAAGTGGCGGTGGGGGAGGCCAAATTTTTAGTAACCGAGATCGGTGCTAAAACAAAATTGGGAAAAATTGCCAAACTCACTTATGAGATAAGAGAAGATTTGACTCCAATGCAAAAAAAGATGCAAAAATTGGGTAAAAATGTAACAATTTTAGCGGTCTTTATTGGGATTTTGGTTATGATTACCGGACAATTTTTTGATATGAGTTGGTATGATAATTTTATTTTCGCTTTGGCATTAGCCGTTTCAATTGTTCCAGAGGGATTGCCGGCAGCGATTTCAGTAGCTTTATCGCTTGGAATGAAACGTCTTCTTAAAAAAAATGTTTTGGCAAAAAAATTGAGTGCAGTAGAAACATTAGGATCAGTTTCCATAATTTGCGTTGATAAAACCGGAACAATAACCAAGAATGAATTAACTGTGGTTAAAATAATATTGAATGAAGAAATAATTGATGTTGGAGGAGAAGGTTATTTGCCCAAAGGAAATTTTTCTAAAAATGGAAAATTGGTTAATTCAATTGAAATCAAAAATCTTGATTTGATTCTAAAAATTGGCGCGTTGTGCAACGATGCCAGCCTTTTGGAAGAAAATGGCATATATAAAATTTTAGGCGATCCGACTGAGGGCGCCATTGTTGTGGCGGGTAAAAAATATAATCCCAAAGAAGGATTCTATGAACAAGGCGAGAAAAAAATTACAGAAAATCCATTTACTTCGGAGAGAATGAGAATGAGTGTAGTTTATGAAAATAATAAAACGGTTTCTTTTGTAAAAGGTTCTCCGGATGTTATGCTTGATTTATGCAACAGAAAAATTGTAAATGATAAAATATCGGAATTGACGAAAAAAGATAAAATTAAGATAAAAAATGTTTACAATCAAATGTCTAATGAAGCGCTTAGAGTGTTGGCGTTTGCTTATCGAGATTTGGATAAAATTTCAAAAAATAAATATCAAGAAGAAGCGGAAAAAGATTTAGTGTGGGTTGGAATGATGGCGATGATTGATCCGCCTCGTGCGGGAGTTTATAAATCCATTGAAGAATGTAGAAATTTAGGTATTCGAGTGATTATGATAACGGGCGATTATGAAGTTACCGCAAGAGCGATTGCGCAAAGAATAGGTTTAATTCAGAAAAAAACAAATGAAAGCGTGATTAGCGGGAAAGAACTAAATTCTTTGAAGGACGAGGAAATTTACCAAAAAATTGAAAAGGGAGTTTGCATTTTTGCCAGAATTGCACCGGAGCAAAAATTGCGAATCGCTTCTATTCTCAAAAAAAATCAAGAAATCATCGCCATGACCGGAGATGGAGTGAATGACGCGCCGGCGTTGAAACGCGCTGATATCGGAGTGGCTATGGGAATTATGGGAACAGATGTTTCCAAAGAAGCTTCGGATATGGTTATTTTGGACGATAATTTTGCTTCAATTGTGGAAGGAGTGAAAGAAGGGAAGACTATTTTTAGAAATTTAAGGAAATTTGTTCATTATGTTTTTACTTCCAATGCCGGTGAACTTTTTACTGTTGTCGGAGGAGTTTTATTTGGAATTCCGTCTCCTCTTACCGCTATTCAAATTTTAGCGACGGATCTTGGAACGGATGTTTTACCTTCTTTTTCTTTAAGTCTAGAACCGAGCGAACCAAGAGCTAAAAAAACAAAATTTATCAATGAAAAAAAAGAGATAATAACTTTTAGAGGTTTTAGAAGAATTATTTATTTGGGAATTATTATGGCATTTGGAGCCTTGACAGCTTTTTTTTGGTCAATGAAACGCGGAGGTTGGAATTTTGGCGAAGAGATAATAAAAGATTCTTTTCTTTATACCAAGTCTACGACATCCGCTTACGCTGTTATCGCTATGGCGCAAATGGCGAATCTTTTGCAATCTAGGAGTAAAAAAATTTCTCCTTTTAAATTGGGATTTTTCAAAAACAAATATGCTATCGGAGCCATGGCGGTTTCTGTTTCTATTTTGTTTGGTTTTATGTATTTGCCATTTTGCCAAAAATATCTGCATATGTTACCGATAGATGGAAAAGATTGGTCAATGGTTTTAATTTCTTTTACGGCAGTTTTTGTATTTGAAGAAATGAGAAAAAAATTTAAAATAAAAGGTTGAGCTGTAAATTTATGTTAAAAATTGAAAAAAATGTGATTTTAGCGCCTCTTACCACTTTTAAAATTGGCGGACCAGCAAAGTTTTTTTGTAAAATCAACCAAAAAGAAGAATTGAGAGAAGCTTTTGATTTTGCGCAAAAAAATAATTTGGAACTGTTTATTTTAGGCGGAGGAAGTAATATTTTAATAAATGATAATGGATTCGGCGGTCTAGTGATTAGATTGCAAAACAGTGCGTATAAATTTTCAAGCAATCGGGTTTTTTGCGACGCCGGAGTTAATTTATCAAAAATAGTGAGTCAAGCTTTTAAAAATAACCTTTCCGGAATGGAGTGGGCAGTGGGAATCCCAGGCACAGTTGGAGGAGCTATTCGGGGAAACGCCGGAGCCTATGGAGGATCAATGGCGAATGTTTTGGAAAGTGTTGATGCGGTAGAAATCAAAAAGGAGCAAAAAAAATTTCCTGAAAATTTTTCATTAAAAAAATATTTTTTATCCGATTGCAAGTTTGGATATCGCGATTCTATTTTTAAAAAAAATCGGAATTTGATCATTTGGTCTTGCGTTTTTGAATTGCAAACGGGGGAAAAAAATGAAATTGAAAAAAAAATGAAAGACATTGTTGAGAAAAGAACCGACAAATTGCCGGCGGGTTTTAGCGCGGGCAGTTTTTTTCAAAATCCCACCGTTAAAAATGAGAAACTCATCGCTAAATTTGAAACATATTCAGGAACAAAATGTCGAGAAGGAAAAATTCCCGCCGGGTGGTTGATTGAAGAAGTTGGTCTTCGCGGGAAAAAAATTGGTGGCGCTAAAGTGAGCGAAAAGCATGCCAATTTTGTAATAAACTTAGGCAAGGCCAAAGCGGAAGATATAGTGGTTTTATCTAGCTTGATAAAGCAAAAAGTCAGAGTTTCTTTGGGGGTTCAGCTTAAAGAAGAAATTCAATATATTGGATTTTAAAAATCAAGAATAATTTTTTAAATTTTTATCATTATGGAAAAAGAAAAAATGGCAAAGGCGAAGAAAGAAAATAAAAATCTGCGTTTTCTTTTGAAAAATGTTGTTTTAGAAGAGAAAAGCAAAGAATATGTGATCAAAAAAATCGGGAAAATGGAAAAATTTTTGCAAAAATCACTCAATGTTGAAGTGGAAATTGCATTGGACAAAAAAGGAAAATTTTATGTTGAAGTTATGATTAAAACTCCCTATAAGCTATATCGCGCCACACAAATATCCGAGTCCGTTGAAGTTTCAGTGGATATAATAATGGAAGAACTACAAAAACAAATTACCAAAGATAAAGATAGATTTAAAGATATTCGCAAACGTGGAGCTCGTTCAATTAAAAAGAAGATTGTAATCAGTAAAGATGCCAGATTTTAAATATAAACTTGCCTATTTCTATTTAATTAGGCTCTAGACCATCAGAAACTATGTTAAAATAGTAGTATGATGCTCAAGAAAGCCAAATTAACGAGTTA
>PFHO01000035.1 GCA_002782345.1 Candidatus Moranbacteria bacterium CG_4_8_14_3_um_filter_34_16 | reverse complement strand
AAGAAGAATACTAAATATTTTAATGGAATAAAATTTAGAAAAATGTTTAGAAGACGAAAAACAAAAAGAAATTAAAAGTGTGCAAGATTTAGCAAAAATAAAAAGAGAAGGTAAAAATTTTGATTTGAGATCATCCATTGATGATGTTAATAAAAAATTATGAAACAAGGAAATTTGACTGTTTTAAAAAATATTCCCAACAAATTTTTTTAATGTAATCTAGATATCATGAGTGACGATATATATAGAAAATTACGAATGTCAATCCTTAAAAATTTTGAATAATATTTCTTCTAACGTTTCTCGATATCCGACGTTTCAATGAAACGAAGTGAAGTGAAATGTGACTTTAGCACTTGCGGATATCGAGTGTTAGGCGTCCCGAATGGTCGAAGCGATAGCGGAGAAGTTTTTAAATTCAAAAGCAAAAATTTAATCTAGTTTATTGCGCTTTTTTTCTAATAGATCTTTTAACTTCAATTTCCATTCTTTTGCTCTTGGTTCAAGGTGGCTAACTTTCTTTTCAAATTCAGAGCTAAGGTCAAAATTATAAACATTCGCTAATTCTAAAATACACACAAAAACATCTGCTATCTCGATTTTTAGATCATCAGTATTATTTTTTTCCTCGTATATTTCACATTTCATAACTTCGTTAGCCACCTCGCCGACTTCTTCCGTCAGGGCAATAAACGAAGCCAATCTTGGATGCTCCATTTCTCCAAATAAATCTTTTATTTTTTCTTGAGCTTGTTTGATGTCCATAAATTTTTGCTTTTGAATTTAAAATTACGCCTAACGCGTGCGGAGGTATCCGCGCGCGATATGTAAAATGGAGCGGAGCATAGCGACGCGACATTTTAAATATCGCGTTTATATGCGAACTTATTGTTTGATACTATACTAAATTTGCAGGTTATACGAAATTTATAATTAAAAAAAGATTTATAAAAAATAATTTTCAATACATCAAAACCGCCACCGGATCCATTTTAGCCACCGTTTGAATTATTTTATTTTCTTCCATTCCTGTAATAACTTCCTCTACATCTTTATAATAAGCACTGTCTTGTAAAATCACTCCTTTGGATTTAGCGTTGAAAAGTTTGACCTGTTTTTTTTCCATTTTTTTGAACAAATCATTTTTGTTTTGTGCGAAGGAACTTTCCGGATATTTTCTTCTTCCGGTTCCATGAGAAGCGGAGAAAAAAGAGGAAGAATTTTCATCGGTTCCTACGCAAAGATAAGCGGGCGTGCTCATAGAAGAGGGGATAAAAACCGGTTCGCCGGTTTGAGAAAAAAGAGAATGATGTTTCATTCTTTCCGGTCCGTTGGCGCGTACGGTCCCGTTTCGGTGAATCCACAAGTCTTTTCCAAAATGATTTTCTCGATCAATGAAAACATGAGGCATATCATAAAGCAAATCCAATTGAGCGTTTTTCCCAAGAACTTTTTCTATAGCATTGTCTAAGTTGTGAGTCAAGATGACTCTATTGGCAAAACCATGATTGGCGGACGCAAAATTGGCAGTGATAAACATTTTCCCTTCCAAAGTATTTTTATCATAGGCGAAAAATTCATCTTTGTTTTTGGAAGAATTTATTTTTCGGGATAAATTGCGATAAACTTTTTTCATTTGAGAATTGAAAGAAAGTTTTCCCATTTCCAAAACGATTCTTTGACTCAAATGTTCCTTCTTTTTAGGTGTGTAAAAATAAGAAGAGTATTGCCCCAAAAGTCCCGATCCTGTGTGCATAAGAAAGATATATTGTCCCTCAAAAATACCCATTTTTTTGGCTAAATCAGAATTTTTGATTTTTTTGATTTTCATAAGATCTAAAAAATGATTTCCGGCCGCGCCTAAAATTCCCAAACGCGCGCGTCCGATTTGCAAAAAAAGTTTGGGAATGACATCTAAAATTTCTCGTTGGTTGACTTCTTTTTCAAAAAAATTTCCATTTTTATAAGTATTTTCAATTTCATTTTGAGTTCTAGTTTTGAAAAAGTCTTTTACTGGTTTCACGCCAAAACGACAGATATCCATTACTAGAGAGTAAGGAATAACAGTTCCTTTATAAGTTTTAGTTGGGATGACTTTGACTAATTCGCTAAAAAGATTATCAATTTTTTCTCCTTCCAAATCTGTGTCGGTCAAATTGGTTTTTAAAAAACGCATTCCGCAGTTGGGAGCGGTATCATTTATCTGAGGCATCAAGTGATTTTCGCTGGCAACTACTGTTCCGGTGGGATTTTTTCTGCCTTTTTTGCTATGAACATCGCTCATTGCCGCCACATGATGAAATGCAAATTCTTGAGAAGCCACATTTTCCAGTTCAGAAAGAGTGTTTTCCTCGGGCATCAAATTTTTTGAAGCGTGAAAAATTACCGGCACTTTCATTTTTTCAGTTTGAAAAATTTTTTTATGCTGAGAGATATTTTCAAAATTATATTGAAACATATTTTTTTTCAAAATTATATTATTTATAGAGTAGCGTAAATTTTTTCATATTCTTGGGCGATTTTTTTTATATTAAATTTTTCTTCCACAAATTTTCTTGCTTCCCAACCAATCAGACGTTTTTTTTCAGGGTGAGTGTATAAATCCAAAATAGCGTCAGTCAATTCTTTTTGATTATCTTTTTTAACTATGACTGAATTTTTTCCGTTTGTTAATTCCGCCAAAATTGGCAAATCGGAAATGATTACCGGTTTTTGACATGCCATCGCCTCAACCACCGCAAGAGGAATATCAAATTTTCCTTGCATATTATTCACTGGAAAAAGACTGATGTCGCAAAGATTATAGACATTTTTCATTTTATATCTTCCATTGTCAAAAAAAGAAACTTGATTGAGCAAATTATTTTTTTTCAATTTTTTCTTTATCAATCTTTTTTTCAGAGCGTCTTTCTCATTTTTTATCCTGACTGCCAGAGACAGTTTAATGGAAGGATTTTTTTTAGCGATGTCAATGAAACTGTCAATTATCAAATCAATCGCCCCCAAACGAGTGTATTCTCCAGTGAAGTTTATCACAAAATCATTTTCTTTTGAATGCATTTTTGTGAAATTTTTGGAAACCTCGGATTCATTGGAAAAATCAGTCAGCAAATTTTTTTGCGTCTCTTGGAAAGAAATTTGTTTGTATTCTTGCAAATCTATTCCCGGATAAATTTGAAAAACATTTTCAAAACCCAAATTGTTTAATTTATTTTTGGCAAAGGCGGAATAAACAATAATAATGTTGGCGAATAAAATTTTTCTGATGTCTTTGTCCGACCATAAATCTTCTCGCAAAGTGGCGATAGTTTGAATGGTTTTTGTTTTGGGATTTTTGAGAAAATTTTTAATTAAAAATGAATTGAGGATTGTCGGAGTGAAAAAATAATGGTGAATATCAAATTTATTTCTGATTTTAAATTGAAAAAAAATGGCGCACACTTTCTGCCAAAAATCAAAACGGGAATTTTCAGACGCGGTATAAACTTTATGCGGAAAAATTAAATCGGAAGAAAAAGAAGAGTCTTTTTGATCAGTCATAATATTGATTTCCGATTGGGAAATATTTTTTGCCAAAGAATAGGCGAAATTTTTTGAGGCTTCGTCCCAAGGAGGAGAAAGAGGACGAGTAACAAAAAGAATTTTTTTTCGGTTTAAATTTTTCATTGTTTTTTTTCTGATAAGATTATGATTTTTGCTTTTTAAAAAATTTTTAAAATTTATTATTGCGCACCCAAAGAACTATTTTCAAACTAATTTTTTGCTTTTAAGGTGGCGATTAAAATTAAATCTAGTTTAAATTTTTGTAAATTTCTTTCTTTTCTTCCTTATGAGTTACTTGAATGATCACCTTTTCTTTTTCTTCAGGATTTTTTATTTTGATTTGAGATTTCTCCCCCTTTTTTATCTGAATGTCATTTTCTTGAATAACTTTATTTTTTGATAATTCTTTCCAATGAAAATTATTTTGATTGCTATAATTTTCAATTGTAAAATTTGAATTTGTTTCTTTCGGTACAGAAAAATAAAGCGACCACCAATCATTTTGTTTAGCAGGATCGGTTTTTTTTTCTGAAGAATAAAAAAGCCAAAAAGAACTGAAAAATAATAATAAAGAAATAAATAGAATTATTTTTTTTTGCATAATTATTTTCTATAAAAAATTGCTACTTCGCCATTGGTATAAATTTGATCAAAATTTTTCAGCTTGGCAAACTGGGAAGAATCATAATGAGGATTAACCACAATGAAATTGGTGGCGGTTTTTTTAAAACATTCCAAAGCTTGCTCTTCTGCGGGATTGGATATCATATACAAGGTGCACATTTCTCTGGGCTTGGTGGGATCTTCATAACGTTTAAAATATCCTCGTGACATAGGATAATCATATCCTCGCATAAAAAACAATTTCATCCAAGTGTCACCGGACAAATAATTGTGATCTTTCAATAAAATGTCCGATTTCTCGGTTTTTTCTTTCAAATATTGAGAAGCAAAAAATGTTTTCAGCACCGGTGAAAAATCGAAAGATTCTTTGAAAATTTGAGTGCTATTTCCCAAGCCTTCCGTAAACGCAAAAGTTGTCAGAAGAAAAAAAATAAAAAAAGTCGTTTTTGCGGGAAGAGCCTCAAAGATATTTTTTGAAAAAAATTTTTGTGTGCCGAAAAAAGTGAAAAAAGAAAAAAAAGTTATGGCGGAAAGAATAGAAAGGGGATAGGATAAATATGTTCCGATGCGATTACTGGGAATGTTGATAAAAATCCATCCTGGTTTTGCCGACATTATAAAAATCATTATTGACCAAGCACAAATCAAAGTTATCCCAACTTTTTTTCTGTCTTTCAGGCAAAATAAAATCAGTATTCCCAAGACTCCCAAAAACAAACGAAATTCTCCCAAAGAACTTTGCAAGTTATCCAAAGATAATCCTTCTCGGGTAGCTTTAGAAGGAGTGCCTAATGTTTCTTCCACTGCGTTTGTTTTTATATAATTGGGAGTGAGGATAAAAAAGAAAAAAAATATTCCTAAAAAAAGAAAAATCAAAACTGATTTGGAAAAAAATAATAAAATTAATTTTTTGAATATATTTTTAATTTGTTTAATGTTTAACGCCAAAAAAATCGCCGTCCATAAAACAAAAACAAAAAGAAAAACAAAGGCGGACAGATGATGTGTATAAAACAAACCAAAAGTTGAAAAAAATGCCAGCCCCAAAAATTTTTGAAAAATTTTAAGTGTTTCTCCATTTTCAATTTTTGTTTTTTCATCCAAAAATTCAAAAGCTCTAAAATAAAAATAAAGAGTCATTGGCAACAGATAATTTCCTAAAATGTTTCCCATCACTCCTCCGCTGACAAATTTGACTTGCGGAGAAGAAACAGCAAAAAAAACTCCCAAAAATAAAAGAGAGAGAATCGCCACATTTTTATTTTTGAATATTCTTAAAGTTAAAACAAAAATCGCAAGAATTCCCAAGATATTGTTTATCAAAAGAAAAACTACTGGACTGGCACTAAAAAGACTCAGATTTCCAATCATTGTTATTTCCGCCAAAGCAATATGCTCTCCAATAATAAAATCCGGCATTCCGTCATAATTGGGAAGTTGACCCGTTTCAACGATGGAGTTTATCCAGTAGGCGTGGTGTCCCATATCAGTGGCGGTCGGAACAACTGTTTTTTCAAGATAAGCGGTTCTTATAAAAAAAAGAAAAAAAATCAAAATGAATATCAATTTAATTTGGTTTTTGTCAAAAGAGAAAATATTTTTGAAATCATTTTGAAAATATTCCCCTTTTTTCTTTTCTTTGAATTTATAAATTCCCCAGCAAGACAGAGCAAAAATTATTACTCCTAAAACGGAAGAAAATTTGCTGAGAGGAATGTTTATTTTGGCGTAAAAAAAAGCGATAAAATCGGTTACGATTATTCCAATTCCAAAAGAAAAAATAAAACGTTCTATTTTTTCCAAAAAATTTTCATTTTTTCCAAAAATCGCTAAAATCAAAAAATATCCCGGTAAAAATGAGACTATGATAAAAGAAACAAAAAATATAATTTGCAAGAAAAAAATGTGAAACATTTTTTAAAAATCGGATTTTTATTTTTAGGACTTACGTGTTTGACAAGAAATTAATAATGATAATCTTTTTCAAGTGCTTCAATCTTAATTAAACTGGCAGGAATTAACCTAATTTAACAAATTATGCTTTAGTAATTTTGAGGCAAGCGCGTAAGTCCTAATTTTATTTGTTGAATGTTTTTTTCATTTCTTCAAGATATCTTTTGGCAATTTCTTCCCAACTAAAATTTTTTTCCACATATTCTCTTGCCATTTCTCCGAATTTTTGGGAAAATTCCGGTCCGGCGGAAAAAATAGCTTTTATTTCTTTGATCCACTGTTCGGTATTTTCCGCTTCAACCAAAAATCCGCTCTTTCCATTTTTTATCGCGTCTTTTAAGCCTTGCAAATCAGAAGCGATCACAATTCTTTCGCAAGCGGCCGCTTCAATAACATTTATTCCAAAGCCTTCCGATGATCCAGGATAATTGATATTGGGAGAAACAACTAAATCAACGGTATTAAGCAAAATTTCCAACTTGTCTTGTGAAAGATTAGGTAAAATTTTTACTCTTTTTTCCAGATTATTTTTTTGGATAGCTTCTTGACAAGCGGAAAAATTATCTGGATCCCCGGCAGTTTTTTTCTTAACTCTGTAACCGGTGGCAACTAAAAAAGTGTCCGAAGACAGTTTTGGCATTATATTGGCGATAAACCAATCAGTCCCTTTATGAGGAACAAATCTGCCCAATCTTAATATAATTTTTTTGTTTTTTGTATCTATTCCTAAAAATTCGCTTAATTCTTCGCGAGAATGTTCTTTTTTAAGATTTTTCGCGTCTACGCCATTGGGGATAAAAAAACTTTTTTTGCGACAAACATCAACTTTGACGGCTTCTTCAAGAGTAAAATTTCCCACCATAAAAAGTTTATCCATTTTTCGGATGGAAGGAATATTAATTTTTTTGTAAATTTTTGCCAAAATTCCTTTTTTATAAATGAAAGTTATGTCCAATCCATGAATGACGGAAAAAAACTTTTTCTTTGGATGAAAAAATTTTAATGTTCGTGCCAGTGGTGTTAAAACTCCATTGCCTACGAGACAAGCGTCATAAAAAGACATTAAGAAAAAAGATTCCAGAAAAGTCATTGGAATGAAAAAAAGAAGCCATTTTTTTCCTTTTCCATTAGCGATGATTTTCACTCGCGCAATTTTGGCCAAATTATTGGCTAAATTGAAATTTTGATTTTCCACTCCGCCTAAAATTGGAGGATAAGAGTGAGAAATAAAAAGAATTTTTAGTTTCATTTAGGATTTATTAGACATGTTGCTTAATAAATTGCATAACGAAATTTTGGAAAATTTAACCAAAATGTGGAAATTGCAGTAGTGAGTTATTAAGCAACAAGTCTATTATTTGAGAAAAATTATTTTTTTATTCTAGCGAGATTTGTTTTTGGCGGAGGAATACTTTTCTTTTTTCCACTGGTAAAAAAGTTCTTCCGTCAATTGACGGCTGGATTTTATCATATCGGCGATAAGTGCGAAAATGATGAGTTGAATTCCCAAAAGAAGAGTGATGGACGAAAATATAATATAGTTGAGATAAGGAGTTACTTTGAAATTTTGCAAATAATTGAAAAAGAAAATTGCAAATCCCAAAAAACCAACCAAAAGCAGAAAAATTCCTGGCCAGCCGAAAAATTTTAACGGTCTGACATCTCTAATCGCTTTCAAAATTATTTTTCCGGAATTATTGATGAATTGAAAAAGGGATTTAGTTATTTTTCCTTGTCTATTTTCAAAATAAGTTACCGGCACTGAAATCCATTTTAACTTCAAATTTTTTCCGATAGCGTCAATAATAGTTTCTTGGGTATAAGTGAAATGGATATTAGTAAGATTTAATCTTAAAAGTGTTTCGCGGTTGTGAGCGCGAAAACCGCAAGTTAAATCATCTGTTTTTTGTCCCAAAAAAAATCCAATAATATGCGCGGCCAATTTATTCAAAAATTCTCGTATCCAAGGGATATTTTTTGCTCTATATTTTCCAAAACGATTGGCAATGACCATATCCGCTTTTTTTTCCAAAATTGGCGTTAAAAGTTTGGGAATATCATCCGGATTGAACTGACCGTCCGCGTCAATATTGACCATAATGTCAGCATCGTTAACAAGACAATTTTCCACCGCCATTTTGAAAGAATAAGCCAAACGACGGTTAGGATAATAAGATATTATCAAGTCAACTCCGTTTTCACGGGCTATTGCAACAGTTTTGTCTGCCGATCCATCATCTATTACTTGGACCAATTTTTCACCAATAGAGCGACCGTCCCCAATTGAATAAAAGTCTTGTTGAAAACTTTTTTTTATTCGTTCAATTGTTTTTCCAATTTCTTTTTCTTCATTGTATGCCGGGATATTGACAATCAATTTCAATTTTTTTTCTTCGGCTATCATTTTTGATAATTTATGAAATTATTTATTCTCAAGACTCGCGTGTTTTTTTGAAAAATTAATGGATATTAAAATTTCACAAAATAAACTGAATTTTTCAAATCTGATGAATTATAAAAAATTTGTATTTTGGCAATTAATTTGATTCTGAAACATTTTTTTTCTTGACTATCAGTTTTGGTTCTAAACACTTGAAATTACAATGTTCATTTATTTCTTTTTTTTCTAAAATCTTTTGAGCACATTTTTTCAAATCTTCTTCGCATTTTTTCTTGCTGTAAGAAAAATATTGTTCATTAATTTCATAGCCTAAAAAACTCATCGCTCCAAAAAATATTGCGACCAAAATTGAAACAAAAAGAATTGACTTTAATGCGTCAAAAATCATTTTTTTCAAAAAATTCCACAAAAAATTGACTAAAATAAGAATTAATGCAAGATTTTGCTTTTAAAATCTATTTTAGTATAATCTTTTTTTTAATTTAAGTAAAGGCAATTTTTTGTGTGTGAAGAGGGATTGAAAAAAATAAAGTTCCTAACAAAAGTGATCACTAGTTAAATAACAAGAAAACACTTTTGCGTTTATTTTGAGGATATAAAAAAATTCAAATAATTTACCCAGTTTCTAAAAAAGGATTATATTTCTTGGAATTTTTTTATCAGTTAAAAGTCAAAAACGCTTCAAACTATTTTAAAAATCAATTATGGATGATTTTTTTTACTTGATCAACTATTTGTTCCATTTTCCATTCCGCTTTAAGCATATATGCTTGAATTCCAATTTTTCGCGCCTCTTCAATTTTGTTTGTATCGCTGATATTGGTAAGCAAAACAACTGAAGCATCTTTTCCCCAGTTGTCATTTCTCAGTTTTTCTAGCATTTGAAGCCCATCCATATTGGGATTGCGATGTCTAGCAGAATAGCCGAAGGATGATTTTCAAAAGCTAACGTTAGACCTTCTTTGCCATCGCCGGCAAGAAGGACGGGAAATCCTTCAGCACTGAATCTGTCGCCCAAAATTTCTCGCATATCTTTTTCATCGTCAACGATGAGAATTTTTCTTTGATTGTCATTTTTTGACATAATGTTTTTTAAAAATAAAAAATTAAATCAATTTTTTTGCGCTTTCTTTTTCAAGTGTTCCATTTTTTGGAAGAATCACTGAGAAAGTTGTTCCTTTTTTTTCTTTTGAATCAAAAGTGATTTTTCCGCCAAGCTTTTCAACAGTTGTTTTGATTATATAAAGTCCCAATCCGGTTCCTTCTGCGTCTTTTTCTTTGGCGTTATTTGCTCGAAAAAATCGAGTGAATATTTCTTTTTTCTGTTTTTCCGGAATGCCAATTCCTTGATCAATTACATCGATTATAATGTCTGTTTTTTGTTCAAAAATTTCCAAAATAATTTTTCCGTCTCGCTTGGAATATTTAATGGCGTTGGTTAGAAGATTGTGTAAAATTATTGTTAATAATTGCGGATCGCCTTTTAGCCTGATTGTTTCGGAAGAAAATTTTTCTTCAATGGAGATATTTTGAACGGAACAAAGTTCCGCAACCTCTTCCAGGGTGTTTCTTGCTATTTTTACCAAATCAATCTCTTTATTTTTAATGGAAAAAGTGTTCATTTCCAGTCGGGAAGTATTGAGAAGCGATTTGACCAAATTAATCATTCTTTGATTGGCGTTGCATATTTTTTTCATGTAGTTCTTTTGTTCTTTGGAAAAATTGTTTTGATTTTGTGTTAATGCTTCGCTATACCAATTAATAATTGAGAGCGGTGTTCGCAATTGATGAGAAGCCAAAGAAACAAATTCTGTTTTGGCTCGATCAATCTCATTTTCACGAGAAATATCCCTGAATAACAAAATCGCGCCTATTATTTCACTTTCACAAATTACCGGTGTAGCGTTAACAAAAACGGGAATTTTTCTATCGTTATGCAAACAATAATATTTTCCGGATATTTTTTTTCCGGCAAGCAATGTTTTTTGTAACGGTTTTTCGGAATTTTCCAATTTTTTTTCAAATTCATCTTCAACATCATATATCTCATCAGTTCTTTTGCCTAGAAGTTCTTCGCTTTTTTTGTTCAAAAAAATCTCAGTTTGTTTATTAATCATAATAATATTGTTATTTTTATCTGTAACAATCACGCCTTCGCCCACACTATCAATAATGCTTCATAGCGGGTTTTTTCTTCTAAAGCTTTTCTGGCAATTTCTATGAGTGTTTTTGTTTTTTCTCTAACTTTTTCTCCCATTTGGGTATAAAGAATTTCCAAGTCCAAAGCCATTTGATTGAAATTTTTGGCGATAAGACTAAATTCATTGTTTTCGTTGATTTCTATTCTGTTTTTCAAATTTTTTCTAAAACCGTTTATGCCATTGATAATTTTTGAAATTGGTTTGAGCAGGTATTGCAAAAAGAAGAAAAGGAAAACGGGAAAAATGAGAAAAATTATTCCCAATGTCAAAAAAGGTTCTTTTCTTATTTGAAACTCATAATCAAGAATTTGTTTTGCTGAGATATCTACGCCGACAATGGCAATTGTTTCATCGTTATTATTTTTAATTGGAGCGTAGCCAGAAAGCCAACAACCCCATTTATCGCAATTGATTTCTTTGTCAGTGGTTGGATTCTCAAAAGATTTTTTAATTTCCGGAAGAGAAGAGATTTCGTATTCTTCTTCAAATTTAACTTCTTCTTCATCTTCTTCAATGATTCCGTTGCCATTTTTATCTTCCGTCTCGCTTGCATTAAGGATGAAATTCAAAATATTTTCATAAGCGGATTTTTTCATCAGATAAATATCATCAACGGCAGGATTAGCATTTTTGATTTTTTGCAAATTTTTTCTGATTTCCAAATAATTTTCGCTCATTGTATCTTTCTCTTCTTGAATAAGAACCAATTTTTCTGGATCAATAACAGAAGCCGTTGAAGAAGCGACAGAAATAAGTTTAGTCTCTGATGCTTGGCGGATCAAAGATTTGTAACTGGTATAAGATAAAAAACCAAGAGTTATCGCAATGCTAAAAACAAAAAACTCAACCACAACGATTATTTTCGTTTTGAAACTGATGTCTTTAATTTTTTTCATTTTATTTTAATGATTCATAATTAAAATCTTCAAGCGTAAGCCCTAAATATATTTTTCTTTTTTACAAATGAACTATACTATATTTTTCCAAAATTGTCAGTTTAAAAAAAATTATTTTAGGACTTGCGCGCTTGCGTTAAAATAAAGCATAATTTATGAAATTAAGTTCTTGCCAGTTTAATTAAGATTGAAGCTCTTGAGAGGGAATATCATTATTAATTTCTCGTCAAACGCATAAGTCCTATAATAAATCAAATGATTTTTTTTGGTGTTTTTTTTGATCTAATTTTTTTGAAAAATCTTTAAATTTTAAAAATAAATTAGAGTCTGTATTTTTTCAAGAGAGGACAAGCGAAAAAAAAGATGACATAAATCAAAAAATGGTTTATGATAGCATTATGGGAAAAGAAAAAATCACGCTTGGAATCAATGTTTCTTTTTTGCGAAAACCGGAAACGGGAATTGGTCAAGTAACTGCCAATTTTTTGAAAAAATTGGCAGTTTCCGAAAGCGAAAATATAAATTTTATTTTATACGCCGAAGAAGATTTTTCTTTTGGTTTGAATTTGTCGGAAAATTTTCAAAAGCGATTTTTTTTGCCGCGTTTTTACAAACGAGACGATCTTTTGCGAAGAATAATTTGGGAAAAATTTATGCTTCCCAAAATGGTCAAAAAAGATAAGTGCGATATTTTTTTGAGTCTTTACCAATCTGCTACCATTCTTGACGGAAAAATTTTTCATACGATGTTAGTTCATGATATTATTCCCAAAATTTTTCCTGTTTATCTCAATAATTTCAGAAAAATAATTTACCAAAAATTGGTGGAAAAATCCATAAAAAGCGCGGACAAAATTGTGGTGATTTCCAAAAGAACAGAAAAAGATCTTATTCAGTTTTTGAATATCAATCCTGCAAAAATAACTGTCAATTATATTGGTGCGAGTGAAATTTATTTTAAGCCGATTTCAAAAGAAAAAAATCGTCAAATTCTGGAAAAATATTTTTTGTCTTCGGGATATATCTTTGCTGGCGGGGGATATGAAAAAAGAAAAAACATTGAAAAACTTCTTTACGCTTATCGTTTTCTTTTGGATAAAAATAAAAAAATTCGTTTCAGCGCGGAAATTCCCCCACTGGTTATTTACGGAAAACTTCTTCCGGAAATTTTTCCTTTGGCAACGGATGCGGAAAAAATAATCAAAGAATTGAATTTAACTCAAGAAGTTAAATTGATTGGAAAAATCCCGGAAGAAGATTTGCCGGCACTTTATGTGTCTGCCAAAATGTTTGTTTATCCTTCGCTTTATGAAGGATTCGGTTTGCCGGTTTTGGAAGCGATGATTTTGGGCGTTCCGGTTATCGTGTCAAAAAAATCTTCTTTGCCGGAAGTGGGTGGAGACAGTGTTATCTATTGCGATCCTGACGACACGCAAGATATCGCCATGGTTATGAAAAATTGTTTGCGAAACAAAGATTTGCGTCAAGAAATGTCTCGCCGAAGTGCAAAAAGAGCCAAAATGTTTTCTATGGAAAAATTTTGCCAAAAAATGTTGCATGTTCTTTTGGAAAATACTAGAGAACAAAAAAAGAATAAAAATTAGGCATATTGCTTAATAAATTGCGTAACGAAATTTTGGAAAATTTAACCAAAATGTGGAAATTGTAGTAGTGAGTTATTAAGCAATATGTCCATTGTTTAAAATTTTTTAAAGCGGATTGTGTTTATAAAGTTATTGCTAAAATTTTTTTAAAATGAGTATATTTGACGGTTTTTCTAAAATTTTTAATCAAAAAAATCAACTGAAAATCTCCCTTTTTGTTCTGAATTTTTTTCTAGCACTAACTCTGATTTTTTTGGGAAACGCAAAAATTCTTCCGCTTGATGCGGGAAATTTTGTCTTTTTCTTTTCTTTATTTTTAGCATTTTCATTATTTCGTCCCGGCTGGTTTTTTCTTCTTTTCTCCGGAATGATTATGTTTGAAAATGTCAGTTTGTCTCCGGCAGAGTTCGGTTTTTTCTTGCGACCGTATCAATTTTTGGGTTTTTTGATAATTTTAGCTTTAACGATCAGATCATTTTCTGGCAGATTGAATTTTAAATTTCCCAAAATTAGCTGGGTGGATCGTTTGGTTGTCGCTATTTCTTTTTTTGGATTTTTTGCCATTTTAAACGCTCCTGACAAGATGCTCAGTTTGAAGCTAGCGATTGTTTTTGTTAGTTTTTCCGTTTTATATTTTTTGACTAGATATTATCTTCAAACTTTTTCCGACATAAAAAAAATCATCCCTTTTTTCCTTGCTTCTTCTTTGATTGACGCTTTTTACGGGATTTGGCAAAGTTTTCGTTTTCAAAACGGAATGGAAGGATTTGAAGTTATGGAAGAAAGAATCAATTTGACTTTTATGGAACCGGATTGGGCGGGAATTTTTTTGGTTGTTTTAGCGACAGTTTTTCTTGCTTTGCAATATCTTTATTTCAATTTTGCGCGCGCCGATTTTTTTCCAAAATTTCAAGAGGAAGAAAAATGGAAAATGTTTTCTTTTAAGAATAATTTTTTTTTTGTTTTTTGGGGATTGGTTTTTTCTTTTATGGCGATTTTTTTAACGGTTAGCCGAAGCGCTTGGTTGGCAATCTTTGTTGTCATTTTCTTTTTTCTTTTTATTCTTTTGACAAATCTTAATTTTCGCGCTTGGCATTGGAAATTTTTTTCAAAAAATTTCTTTTTTACCCTGAGTGCCGGTTTTTTGGCTCTGGGGCTGATTTATATTTTTAATCTTACCGATTTTGAATTGAAAGACAGATTGCAGAGTGTTGGAACCGGAAAACAAAAAATAACAGTTTCCTGCCGTTCAAAAATAGAAACCGATTTGACTATTGGCGATGTTTCCGATTTGGAAAAGATGAATTGCCGTCATATTGATTTAGAAGATATTTCAGCTCAAAAATCTACCGGTTTTTTTGTGACGGAAGTTTATCGGGATGATCCTAACGTGAAGACACGAAACGAAATTTATCAGAAATCATGGAAAGAGATAAAAAAACATTATTTGCTGGGGATTGGATGGGGAAGTATCGGGAAAATTTTGGGGAAAGATTTGCAGGGAAATTTTTTCAATTCCTCCAATATCTTTTTGGAAGTTTGGTTGTCCGCCGGAATAGTGGGTTTTTTGTCTTTGGTATTTTTGTTTTTTTATATTTTTTGGAAAGCGCTAAAAAAATATTATTTTTCTCAAAATTTTTCCGAGAAAGCGTTTTTTTTGTTTTGTATCCTTTCTTGGTTTGCCATTTTTGTTTTTAATTTTTTCAATGCCGGAATTTTTTTGGGATTTTTTTGGTTTTGGTTGGCAATTGTTCAGATTAAAGATTAATGCGGTTTTTAACTTTTTTCTAAAAAAAATATGCATATTGGAATTGACATTAGACTTATTGGGAAAAATAGAACCGGAGACGAAGCGGTTTTTTTTGGTTTGGTAAAAAATTTGGCGATGATTGACCAAAAAAATTATTACACTCTTTTTACTGATGAAACTGAACCGAAAAAAATAAAATTTTTAAGATCCCATTTGGGATTGAAAAAAAAGGAAAATTTTGAAATTGTTTCTTTGCGAGCAAAAAACAAATTTATTTGGAATTTTTGGAGTATTTCTCGCTATCTTCAAAAAAATGAGCTGGATATTTATCTGACTCAATATGTCATTCCCTTTTTTGTTCCCCGAAAAACAAAAATAATAACCATTATTCATGATATATCTTTCAATTTTTTCCCCCAGATGATAAAATTGAAAGATTTGTTTTTTCTCAAAATACTTATTCCTTTGAGTATAAAAAGAGCGCGAAAAATAGTGGCGGTTTCTCGTTTTACTAAAAATGAGATAATTAATTATTATGGCATTGAAAAAAACAAAGTGAGCTATATACATAATGCCGTAGCGGATGATTTTTTGCGACAAAATGTTTCTTCGGAAAAAATAGACGCTGTTAAGAAAAAGTATCAATTGGGTGAAAACTATATCCTTTATATAGGAACGCTTCAACCGAGAAAAAATATTCCTTTGCTTATCCAAGCTTTTTATTTGCTGGAAAAATCATTGCAAGAAAAAGTGAATTTAGTGATTGCCGGCAATAAAAAATACAACTTTGATTCCAAAATAGATATCGCCTTGAAAAAAAGTTCTGTTCAAGAAAAAATAATTTTTCCCGGATTTATTGACGAAAAAGACAAGGCATTAGTTATGGCGGGAGCGAAAATTTTTTGCTTCCCTTCGTTTTATGAAGGTTTTGGCATTCCGATTTTGGAAGCGATGAGTTTAGGAATTCCGGTTGTTGCGTCAGAAATTTCTCCTCATAGGGAAATTGCGGGAATTGCGGTGAAATTTTTCAATCTGCAAGAGGCTGCAGATTTGGCGGAAAAATTGACATTGCTTTTGAAAAACAAAAAAATTCAAGAAGAATTGTCTCGGAAAGGTTTGGAACAAAGCAAAAATTTTTCTTGGCAAAAAACCGCACAAAAAATGCTGGATATATTTCAGAGTGTTTGAAAACATTTCATATCAAAAATATTTTAGCGCGTTTGCGCTAAAATTGCTAAAATCCCGGAAATTGACATTTTGACAAAGTATGATAAAATCTTCTAGTTAAAAGAAAATAAAAAGAATTTTTTTTGATTATCTTAAAAAAATGAAAAATAAAGAAAATAAAAGAGAATCTTTTTTTGTTTCCAATTGTGTAATTTGCAAAAATAAATTCCGATCGGAAGACTTTATTTTAGTTTTGAAAGATAATAATAAATCCATTTTTCATATCACTTGTTCCAATTGTTTGACATCTTCCATATTTATGTTGTTGAGCGAAGAACGAAACATATTGGGAGCCGGTTCCATAACTGATTTGGGAAGAGACGAAGTGAAGGAAAAATTGAAAATGAAACCGATTAGCACCGATGAGATAATTGAGATATATCAACAATTGTTTAGAGTTTAATTTTTTATTTGCTTGAGAGGGAATTTTTTTAAAAAAGACCAAAAAACGGAGTTAAAAAAATTTCAGGTAGAGCGCAAAAGTATGGATATGGTGAAATTGTTCGCCAAGACTAGAAATGTTTTTGGCAGAAAGTTAAAAAAAAATCGAGCCAAAGGTTTGATTCCGGCCGTTATATATGGACGAGAAGTAAAAAACGAAAGTTTATGGATTGATCAGCTGGAATTTTCCCGACTGTTAAAAAAGTCCGGAGAAAGCACTATGATAAATTTGAAAATTGATGATAAAGAAGGAAGAAATGTTATTATTTATGAAATTCAAAGAGATCCTGTCTCTGGAAAAATAATTCACAGCGATTTTTTTCAAGTGAAAATGGATGAAGAGATTGAAACGGAAGTAGAACTGGTTTATGTGGGTGAATCTCCTGCGGTTAAAGAATTAGGAGGAGTTTTAGTTAAAAGTTTGGATGAAGTAACGGTAAAATGTTTGCCGGCGGATCTTCCTTCAGAAATCAATGTTGATATTTCAAAGCTGAAAAATTTTGACGATTATATCTATGTCAAAGATTTGCCAATCTCTTCCAAAATAAAACTTGATTTGGATCCTGAAACGGTGGTAGCTTTGGTTTCTCCTCCAAGAACGGAAGAGGAGTTAGAAGGTCTTTCTAAGGCTGTAGAAGAAGATATTAGTAAAGTGGAAGGAGTTGAAAAGAAAGAAGATTCTATTGAAAAAGAAAAAGAAGGAAAAGAAAACAAGTAGATCTATTTTTTAAATATGAAGAAGGTTGGAAAATCTAGAAAGCAAAAAGCAAAAGCAGTTTTTTTATGAAGACTGTTTTGCTTTTTTGAAATTTGGAAGCGACTAAACAAAATTTCGGATTGACAATTCTTTTTATTTGAGTAGACTGGGGGTATTGCCAAATCGCTTGATTTGTTATGTTGTTTTATGTTTAATTTTGATCAAATTTTTTCAAATAAAAATTAATTTTTTTTTATTCAAATTATGGGAATAAGTATAATTGGAAAGTTAGGGAAAAAAAAGGATGAAAACGAGAAAAATTTTTTCAAACCCAAACTCTATAAAAGAAGATGGTTCAAAGTGGGGATGTTTTTTTTGTTACTTTTTTTTATTGGAGGCGGACTTGTATTTTGGAAGGTCGGCAGTATAACCAACAAAATTTCCGAGGGAAATTTTTTGGAAAGTTTTATCCACTCTATTCCAGGCGTTAAAGACGAACTGAAAGGAGAGGAAGAAGGGAGAATAAATATTTTACTTTTGGGAATGCGCGGAGCGGATTTGCCCGGCGGAGGAACATTGGTTGATACAATAATTCTTGCCAGTATCAAGCCGAAAGAAAACAAAGTTTCTATGATTTCAATTCCTCGCGATCTTTATGTGACTGTTCCCGGAACAAATGACAAACAAAAAATAAATGCTGTTCACGCTTACGGAGAGGAAAACGGCAAAAAAGAAGGCATGCAAAATATGAAAAAAATCGTGGAAGAAGTTTCCGGTTTATCGGTTCATTATGCTGTCAGTATAAATTTTAACGGTTTCAAAAAACTTATAGACGCCGTCGGCGGAGTGGAAATAACTTTAGATGCGCCTTTTGAAGAAGCGGTGCAATTTAATGAGCCACATGTTTGCGATTCTTTTTTCAATGTTCCGACCGGAGAATATCAAAACAAAACAGTCAAATATTTCAGTAAAACTTCACAAATTTACAAAACCAGAATTGTTGCCAGTTATCCTCTTTGCACTGCGCCAAAAGAAACTTTGGAATGCGGAGGAGATTTTCGTTTGCCTACTGGAAAACAAACTCTCAATGGAGAAAAAGCGCTTTGTTACGCCAGATCTCGCACGACTTCTAATGATTTTGAAAGAGCCAGGAGACAACAACTTATTCTCAAACTTATCAAAGATAAAATGATGTCTGTGGGAACATTGACCGATTTCTCCAAAGTGAACGCTATAATGGACGCATTGGGAGAAAATGCCAGAACGGATATGGAAATCTGGGAAATAAAAAGAATGTATGATTTATACAAAGAAACGAATAATCCTGAAATTTATCAAAGAGTTTTGGAAAATAGCGAAGAAGGTCTTTTGTATTATCCCGGAGAAAGTGCGGCGGGATATATTCTTCTCCCGATTGGAGACAATTATGACAAAATTCGCGAGATGGCAAAAAATATTTTCACTTATCCGGTTCAAACGAATATAAAACCTAAATAGTTTTTCTCTTTTCTCTTTTCACTTTTTTTATTTTCTATTTTATGCTTCTATCCATAATCATTACCAGTTACAAAAATCCTCAATTGTTGAAACTTTGCATTGATTCAATCAAAAAAAACATTTTTCTGAAAAATTCCGAATTTGAAATGATAGTTGCCGATAGTGCCACAGAAAATGATACCGAAACAATGATGCGAGAAGACTATCCTTTGGTAAAATTTATTCCCGCAAAGGAAAATATCGGTTTTGTGGGAACAGTGGAAAATGGATATCGTGCCAGTAGCGGAAAATATATCTTGATTCTTAACGGAGATATTCTTATTAAAAAAAATTCTGTGGAAACTTTATTGGAATATATTCAAAGAAATCCTCAAGTGGGACTTGTCGGACCGAAGCTTCTGAATTTCAATGAAACTTTACAACCATCTTGTTTCAAATTTTATTCTTTTTTTACTATACTTTACCGAAGAACGCTTTTAGGAAAGATGAAATTTGCCCGAAAACATTTGGATGATTTTATGATGAAAGATTTTGATCACAACAAACCCAAAGAAGCAGATTGGATTATGGGCTCGGCTATTATAAGCAGTAGAGAAAAAATAGAAAAAGTGGGTTTGATGGACAAACAATATAAATTGTATTTTGAAGACGTGGATTGGTGTCGACGTTTTTGGGAAAAAGAATATAAAGTTGTTTATTATCCGAATTCTGAAATGTATCATTATCATGGCAAAGGTTCTTCCGGTAAAGGAGTTTTCAAAACTCTTATTTCAAAAAAATTAGCGTGGATTCATGTTTTTAGCGCTTTGAAATATTTTTGGAAATATAAAGGGAAACCTCTTCCCGAACACAATTAAATTATAAGTTGGATTTTAAAAATAAATTTTTTATGGATATTCAAGAAGAAATTAAAAAAGAACAACAAGAAAATTCTTTTTATTCCAAAGCGGATTTGGAAGAAATAGAAGTTGAAGAAAATATCAAAAAAGAAATCTTTCAAAAAAATAAAAAAATTTTTCAAAAAACGGTTTTTGTTTTAATGATAATTTTACTGTGTTGGGGAAATTATTTTTTTGGATATAAAAATGGAGAAAAACATTCAAAGGAATCCAAAAACATTTCTCTTATAGGTTCATTGGTGGAAAATAAAAATCCTAATTTTCCCCTTGAAAAAGTGGATTTTTCTCTTTACTGGAAAGTTTGGGATTTAGTTAAAGAAAAGCATATCAATAAGGCTGAAATTGACGCTCAAAAATTGGTTTATGGGTCCATAAAAGGAATGTTAAAAGCGACAGAAGATCCTTATTCCAATTTTTTTGATCCCAAAGAAAGTGCTTCTTTTTCTCAAGAAATAGAAGGAAGCTTTGAAGGCATTGGAGCGGAATTGACTATGAAAAATGATATTTTAACAGTGATTGCTCCTTTGGAAGGTTCTCCTGCTCAAAAATCTGGACTGCGTGCCGGAGACAAGATATTGAAAGTAGGGGATAAAATTATTGCGGATGTTTCAATAGAAGAAGCAGTTAGTCTTATTCGCGGACCAAAAAATACCGAAGTAAAACTGATTATTTTGTCTGAAGGAGAAAACGAAACCAAAGAAATATCCATAATCCGAATGACTATCACGCTTGATAGTGTTGTTTTGGAATTCAAAGACAATCAAGTGGCTTATCTGAAAATAAATCAATTTTCTCAAGATACAGACAAAGAATTTTCCCGAGCGGTGGAAAAAATTATCGCTCAAAAAAGTTCGGGAATAATTTTAGATATGAGAAATAATCCCGGAGGACTTTTGGATAAGGCTATAGATATTGCCAGTTATTTGATTCCGGAGAATAAAGTAGTGGTAATTGAGGAAGATAGCACTGGCAAAAGAAATAATCTGAATACTCTTGGGGGGGATAAATTGAGTTATTTGCCAATAGTGGTTTTGATAGATAAGGGAAGTGCCAGTGCTTCAGAAATTTTGGCGGGAGCATTGAAAGATGACAGAGGAATAACTCTAATTGGAGAAAAATCTTTTGGCAAGGGAAGTGTGCAACAATTGATGGATCTTCCGGGAGGTTCTAGCGTAAAAATAACCATTGCCAAATGGCTGACTCCCAATGGAGAATATATTATGGAAAAGGGAATAGAACCAGATATAGCGATAGAAATGACTCGGGAAGATTATGAAAATAAACGCGATCCGCAATTGGAAAAAGCGCTGGAAGTTTTATCTGAGAAAATAAATGTGAAATAAAAATAAAAAATAACTTTAGAAAATAGCATAGTCAAAAATTCTAAATTCTAATTAATAATTATTAAGTTAAAAAAATGAAAATAATCCTTTTGAAAGATGTTAAAAATTTTGGAAAAAAAGGAGAAATTAAAAAAGTGGCGGAGGGTTATGCACGAAATTTTTTGTTCCCTCAAAATTTGGCAAAAAAAGTTACGGATAAGATAATTTATCAAGAAAATTTGCGCGTGCAAGAAGAACAAAAAAAACTTGCTCAAAGAGAAGAAGAAAACCAAAATTTGATCAAAAAATTGAAAGGCAAAAAATTTTCCATTAAACGCAAGGCGAAAAAAGGGAAACTTTTCGGGTCAATCACTTCCAAAGATATCTTTTGCGAGCTGGAAAAAGAACATTTTACTATTTCAGAAAAATCCATTATAATAGAACAGGTTATAAAGAAAATCGGTCTTTGGAAAATCAAAATAGTTTTATCTTCGGGGATGGAAACGGAAATAATTCTAGATGTTTTGGAAGGTTAGGGAGAAAATTTTTTTTGGTGAATTTTTTTAAAAAAAATAGAAAGTCGCGGGGGAGCGGCTTTTTGTCTTTAAATTAAAATCAAAAAAATTATTTTTATTTTACTAATTTGTATTTTGACCATTAGAGTTTAGATTTTTATTGATATTCTTGCAAAAATAGCTGATCTTTTTGATGATATTTGATGACAGGAAAAGAGATTTAATCTTAAAAAATTTCTTTTGTGTCGGATTTCTGTTCACACGTGAAAATAATATTTGAAAAATTTTGAAATAGGCGAACAATTTATAATAATTTTAAAATAGTTTAAGTTTTCTTAACAAAATAATTTTTTAATCAAGGTTATTCTTTTCTATAAGAACGACTGTTAACTTTAAAAAAAAATGGTAAAAAACAAAAAATATATTTTTGTGGTTGGCGGAGTGATGAGCGGAGTAGGCAAAGGTGTGGCAGTCGCTTCTATTGGAGCTATTTTGAAAGCTAGAGGTTATGCTGTTACCGCGATTAAAATTGATCCTTATATCAATATGGACGCTGGAACGATGAATCCTACCGAACACGGAGAAGTTTTTGTTTTGGATGACGGCTATGAGACTGATCAGGATATGGGAAATTACGAAAGATTTTTGGATGTTGTTTTGCCTAATGACAATTATATGACTACTGGTCGAGTTTATGATACTGTTATTCACAAAGAAAGAAATTTGGAATATGCTGGGAAATGCGTTCAAGTGGTGCCTCATATTCCAATGGAAGTTATCTCTCGCATCAAAAAAGCGTCTCAAAAAGCCGGTGCCGATATAACTATTATTGAAATTGGCGGAACAGTTGGAGAATATGAAAGCATTATTTTTTTAGAAGCACTTCGGCTTTTAAAACTTCAGAATCAGGGAGATGTTATTACGGTTATGTTGAGTTATGTGCCTATTCCTTCCAAAATAGGAGAAATGAAAACCAAACCAACTCAGCATGCGGTCAGAACTCTTAATAGCGCGGGAGTTCAGCCGGATTTTATCATTGCTAGAAGTGAAACATTTTTAGACAAGAAAAGAAAAGAAAAAATTTCTCTTTTTTGCAATATCGCGGAAAGAAATGTTATCAGTGCGCCGGATGTGGATAGCATTTATGAAATTCCTTTGAATTTTGAAAGAGACGATTTAAGCCGTTTGATTTTAAAAAAACTTTCTTTGCCTTACAAAAAAACTGAACTTGAAAAATGGTATAAGCTAGTAGAAAATATCAAAAACAGCCGTAAAGAAGTTTCCATCGGGATTGTGGGAAAGTATTTTGGCACTGGCGATTTTTTGCTTTCAGATGCTTATATAAGCGTTATAGAAGCGATAAAACATAGCGCGTATGAATTGAGATTCAAACCGAAAATTTCTTGGATAAACAGCGAGCTTTTTGAAAAGGATCCTAATCGGTTAGAAGATCTCAAAAATTATGACGGAGTTGTTGTTCCTGGAGGATTTGGTTCCAGGGGCGTGGAAGGAAAAATAAAAGCCATTGAATTTCTGAGAAAAAACAAAATTCCGTTCTTGGGTCTTTGTTATGGAATGCAGTTGGCGGTGATTGAATACGCGCGAAATGTTTTAGGATTGAAAGATGCCAACACTACTGAAATCAATCGGGAAACCAAAAATCCGGTTATAGATATAATGCCGGAGCAAAAGAAAAACTTGGAAGACAAAAATTATGGTGCTACGATGAGACTAGGTGCTTATCCGGCAATAATAAAAAAAGATACTTTGGCTTATATGGCTTATAAAAAAGGAAAAATTTCTGAACGGCACAGACATCGTTGGGAGGTTAATCCGGAATTTGTGGAAAAATTGAAGCACGTCGGATTGATTTTTTCCGGAAAATCTCCCGATGGAAATTTGATGGAAATTACCGAACTTTCGGTTAAGAGGCATCCTTTTTTTTTGGGAACTCAATTTCATCCGGAACTGAAATCGCGTCCGCTAAAACCACATCCATTGTTTTTGATTTTTGTAAAAACTTCTTCAGAAAGAAAGAGATGATTAATGACATATTTAAAACAAAAAATTGCTTTTTATCTTATTTCGTGTAAAATACAAGAAAAGTGAAAAATCACTGAATAGTTTTTGATTTTTTAAATAGATATTTTTTTGTTTTAATTATCATTGATTTTTCTATTATACATAAAAATTTATACAAATTACACACTTTTTGTTATTCTTGCTTTTGCAAAATAGTAATAATTTTAAAAGATCATAGATTATTTTAAAATAAACGTGCAAGATTTATAAAAAAAAGCGACAATCAAATATGAACTTAAAAAACAAACTTAGAACTAATTTTTTTTTAATTTTTCTTTTAGCGGTTTTCAGCACTTTTTTGTCTTATCCTAAAGCAGTTTCAAAAATTTCGCCAGTCTACAATTTTTTTGATAAATTGAAAATTAATTTAGGGTTGGATCTTCAAGGCGGGATTCACTTGGAATAT
>PFHO01000074.1:8576-12426 GCA_002782345.1 Candidatus Moranbacteria bacterium CG_4_8_14_3_um_filter_34_16 | reverse complement strand
ATGAGCTATAAAAATAAAAAATAATGGCAAGATATGAGCATATAGCAATTTTCCAGTCAGCATACATGCTTACGTTGGAAATATACAAAACAACAAAAAATTTCAGCAAGGAATACAAATATACGATCGGGGAACGGCTGAGGAATCTTGCGCACGATCTGCTGGAACTGGTGATCAAGACCAACAATATGCCGGGAAAGGAAAAATTGGACGGAATAAAACAAATAGATTATAAAAAAGAAGAATTGAGAATTCATTTGCGACTGGCTTATGATCTCAAATTGATTGGTCACGGTCATTTGGGGGTCTTCAACACCAAAATAGAAGAGATTGGAAAACAAGCTGGAGGCTGGTTGCGATGGACAGATTCGTGTCCTGCGGGGCAGGCAGAAAGGAGCAAATAATTTTTTGTTTGCCTATTCCTGCCTGAGTTCCTGTGTGCCAAGGTCACAGGAAGCGAGCAAAAAATGGAGATTCTAGTCCGTTTCCCTGGTTTTTACAAACCAGAATAAATCAAAAAAAGACTTACGCGATTTTTCGCGATAGTTTTTGAAAATATGCAAGTAAACGGACATTTGCTTTCGGAGCAGCACAACAACAATAATGCACGGATAGCTGGCAATAACGCCTGTTCCAACTTCAATAATAATAATGTCAACAATGGAAACCGGTTTCGTAGCGTGTTCCGTCCCTAATAGTCTCTGTTTTTTCTTGATAAAACTTCTTTATGGAAGGATTTATGACAAAATGAGAAAAGTTTTTATCAGCAGGTTCCAGATAAGTTTTTAGTTTTTTGAAATAGCAAAAATAAAGGTGGATTCTCAGTTTTTTGCAATGGGCGTGCTGAAAATGACCATAGTAGGAATTAACTGTAGCTAAAGTCTTTCTAATCAGTTCCAATTCAGGCAGAGTATTGGAAAACAATAAAGGCAGTGTCGGTTGATAGGAAAAGGCATTTGCGACACAGGTATTAGATTTTTTCTTTTTATTCTTCTCTCTCGGAATTTCCGGCCAAGGATTGGTATCGGTATCCAACAATTTGTTGAAATAGTGTAATTTCTTTTTGAGGTTGGTGACAATTCTTTTCCGACTGATCGTGTAATCGGGTTTCACAATGTAACCGAGAAAGTTGATACCATGATTGACAGGCTGAAGGATTTGTTTTTTGGGGTGAAGGGTAAGCAAAAGTTTCTTAGTTAGAAATTCGGAAATCTCCCGTCGCCATTTAAGCAATTGGTTTTTGTCGGAGTGAAGAAGGAGCAGATCATCCATATAGCGAAAATAATGCTTACATTTCAAAGTGTGTTTGACAAACTGATCCGCTTCATTGAGATAGAGGTTGGCGAAAAATTGGGAAGTATAATTGCCGATGGGAAGTCCCTTTGTCTCGGGGGCATAAAAAATTGACTTATGTTTCGGCACGGAATTCAAAATTTTTCTGTCGCCTTTAATAAAATAATTATCAATTGGATTTTGGAAAATAATGAGATGCGTTAGCCACAGGATATCGTCGTTTGAAACATGTTTTTTGATAAGACCGAAAAGAACCTGTTTGTCAATGCCCATAAAAAAGCTTTCAATGTCAATTTTAAGATACCAGAGGCTTCCGATTTTTTTTGGATTGAAACTGTGCAGTGTTTTTTTGAGATAGCGAATTGCCCGGTGAGCGCCTTTTTCCTGACGGCAGGCATAGGAATGAAAAATGAATTTATGCTCCCAAATCGGTTCTAGATAATTTATCAGCAAGTGGTGCGTGATACGGTCGCGGAAATCAGCCGCCCAAACTTCACGGATTTTCGGGTCTGTTATGGCAAAACAAATATAGCGTCCGCATTGATATGTCCGAGCTTGCAGTTCTTTTTCCATAGCCAAAAGGCTTTTTTCAAAATCAAGTTCAAATTGTGTCGCGCTTTGGCTTTTTCTCTTGGTTCTGCGGCATTGATAGTAGGCCTGGACCAGATAAAAAAATGAAAAAATTTCAGAATGTTTGCTTTTGAATATCATTTGGTTTTATTTTTTTAATTTTTTATGGTATTATTTTAGTAGGGAAGTGTTTATTTTTATTATTAATCAAAAGATGTAAAATTTCAGTAAACACTTTTAAGAAAAGTCAAGAAAGTTGAAATATAACATAATGCAAAAACAAATTCGTCAGATGGTTGAATATCTTAAAACAAAAAACAAAAGGATTTTTATTTTTAGCTGTTTCGTTTTTATTTTTTCCGCTTTCTCATTGATTTGGTATGTCACAGCTACTGAGCCGACCAATATAAAAACGGAATATAAATTTGCATGGAGTGAGAATGGTGGCTGGTTTAACTTCGGATCTGAAGGTGGCGGAGTGATGGTGGCGGATTCGGCACTCTCCGGATATATTTGGAGTGAAAACTTGGGGTGGATATCGTTAAATTGTTCTAATAACAATTCTTGTGTTACATCTAATTTTAAAGTTTCTAATGACAGTGAGGGTAATCTGTCAGGCTATGCCTGGGGAGAAAATATCGGCTGGGTTAATTTTGCCCCGACAAACGGTGGGGTTCATATCAATTCTGCTGGCGAATTTTCTGGCTATGCCTGGGGAGAAAATACTGGTTGGATTGTTTTTAACTGCCAAGATCTTGATATCTGCGTGGTATCGGATTTCAAAGTCAGGACAACATGGTTGCCTCTTTCCGTAAGAAACCAAAATGAAAGTGATGACGAAGAAGAAGGAGTGGAAATCTCTGATGTCCGTTATTCTTCTACTGACACCACTATTGTTATCAACTGGAAAACCAATCATGATGCCGACAGTCATGTTCGCTGGGGAAGGGACAAAAATTTTAAGAAAGAAAAAAATGATAATAAGAATGAGAAGAAGCATAGGGTAGTGCTCAGAAACCTTGATCCTGACACCCAATATTATTTCCGAGTTAAATCTACGGATAAGAATGATAATTCCGATTCTTCTCGCATATATTCCATTTCTACAAAACCCACTTCAACTTTTTTTGTCAAGCGACACTGGGAAAAAATGCCTAATGGTTCTGAGAGCGAAGAGAATTATGAAAAAATAGATGTAGATGTGACGGACAAGAGCGAAACGGAAATAGAAAATGGAGAGAATTTGAAAAAGTCTGCAGAGATGGGGACACCGAATGATGGGATACAACAGCTTGGCATTATTTCTAGACTTTTTTCCGGGGTGAAAAATACAGTAGCCGGTTTTTTCTCCAGTGTTTACGATCTAGCACTTGGTGGTCAAAGAAAAATTACGGAATTTTTTGACTGGACAGGAGACAAAATCGCTGGTGTTTGCAATTCTTTTGTTGCCAAATTCAATAAAGAAAAAGCCAATGAAATCGCAAGACTTCATAAGACCAAATATTTCACAACGGAAGTTTTCAACAGGAACGAAAGGAAATTGCTTGCCGAAGTGCGCTTCCAAATTTTGGATAAATCAGACAATCCCGTACCAAACCTAGAGACGATGCTATTCTCCGATCCGCAGACTTCCGTCACTGATGATAACGGAATAGCTTCCTTTAAGGATGTTCCGATCGGTTCGCATACTCTGGCTTTTGATTATGAAGGAGAGAATTTTCGCAAAAATGTGGCTATCTCGGATACTCTAACTGACGAGGGTAATGTTCGGGCAGAGATTGTGCAGGTTAAGGCGGAAAAAGAAAAAATTGCGATGTGGATGTGGATATTGATTGTCCTACTGATTATTGCCGTGTCAATTGCCATATATTTTGCAAAAAAATATTATCGCTTGAAAAAAAATACCAAGGAATGAGGACAATCTTGAAAAAATATTAAGTCCGCAGAATGTGAAAAATTTATCAGATGGTTCAATAGAGCTATTAAA
>PFHO01000074.1:0-8522 GCA_002782345.1 Candidatus Moranbacteria bacterium CG_4_8_14_3_um_filter_34_16 | reverse complement strand
ATGGATGCCGGGAGGGATAGAAAAAATTCAAAAAAAGAAAATTGAAAATAGCGAGATAATTGATTTTAAAAAAATATAAAAAAATATGGGAAATAATGCGGAAAGTAGATTTTTGTCTACATTAAATGGATATAAGGAAACAGGTAAAGGAATAGTTAAAAAAATGATAATTGGAACTGTTGCTACTGGAATTGCTTTAGGAAATGGTGGAGAGGCGTTTGGCAAAAAAATGACTATTGATGCAGGCGCGAATGAAAGTGTAAAAACGACAAATTATTCTCAACAAAGAAAACAAGAAATTGAAAAAAGGTCGAGAATAAGAATTATTGGAGACGATACATATAGATCATCAGAAGGAGAGGGAAGACAGAAAGTTTTAAATGGAACGGCGGGAGAGATTGGTGAGGAAATTGAAGATATGACGACAGAAAAAAAATTTGAAATTTTTGAAAAAAAAGCTGAAAAATTGAGAGAAGAATTTGTAAAACACATACAAAGCAGAGAATATTTTGAAGCATTAACACGTGAATGCGGAGATGATAAAATAAAAGCTTTACGCGAACAACAATATAGGATGAAAAATATTAAAGAAGTGGATATTATATTTATGGAGCATAATGATCTTGAAAATGAATATTTATCTTTTATGAAAGAAGAAAACCCCATTGTGAATGCTTTAAAACAATATCTTGCGGATAATTCTTCTAATGCGATAAGAACTCTTAACAAAAATTTAGATATTTTTTTTAGAGGAAATCCTTTAGGAATGAGAGAAAAAGAAAGAAATTCATTTGTTTTAAGCTGTATGTCTCTAAAAGAACTTCCTGAAACTGAACAAAAAATAATTTTAAAAAAAATTCATGATGAATTTTATAAAAAAAATCTTCCAAACGCATCTGCTTTTTATAAGCCATTGAAACATAAGATTTATGTAGATATTGATACGGATAATATTGAAACAAAAATATGGCATGAACTTTCGCATGCTAGTAACAGATATGAATATGGATTTAAAATGTCTGATGATATAAAAAATACTTTTTTATCTTCATATATATATGATCCTCATAAAACTGATCAAGAAAACTTTTATCTTGGCACTCCTGAGGAAATGCTTGCCAGAAAAAAACAGTTCGATCGGGATTTGGAAATTCTTGGATTGAAAAAATACGGAGAGAGATTCACAGAGGACAATCTTGAAAAAATATTAAGTCCGCAGAATGTGAAAAATTTATCAGATGGTTCAATAGAGCTATTAAATTCTTTAACTGATCCCAAAATGAGTCAGAAGGATAATAGGAGAAGAATAGCAAATTTTTTAAATAGCATTGCCAAAAATGATAGGAAAGAAGAGGGTGCTAAAGCTGTGTGAAAGATATTTTATTTTGAAACAAAACTATTTTTATGAAAAAAGTCCAAAAAATGATATTTCCTAAAGATTTTTTGTGGGGAACGGCGACTTCTTCCTATCAAGTGGAAGGAAACAATTCTAATACGGATTGGTGGGAATGGGAAAAGGCGGGAAAAACGAAAGAAAAATCCGGAGTGGCTTGCGATTATTATAAACGTTTTAAAACGGATCATAATTTTTTGACGGAACTGAACTGTAACGTTTATCGCTTGTCTTTTGAATGGGCGCGGATTGAACCAAAAGAAGGAGAATTTTCTTTTAAATCTATCCAGAATTATCGTGAAATCTTGCAAGATTTAAAAGACAGAAACATAAAAACGGTTGTAACTTTTTGGCATTGGACCAGTCCGATTTGGTTTCAAAAGAATTATGGATTTCATAAAAAACTTTCCGTTGAAATTTTTTCCAGATATGTGAAAAAAATAACTGAAGAGATGGGTGATCTGATTGATATTTTTGTGATTTTCAACGAACCGATGGTTCCACTGGGGCAAGGTTTTCTCTCAGGAGATTTTCCGCCGGGTTTTAAGAATCCTTTTAAATTTATAAAAGCGCTCAATCATATCGTAGCATCTTACAAAGAAACGTATAAAATTATTCATAAAATTAAACCTGACGCTCAAGTGGGAATAACTTATTTGTATAATTGGTATGAAGCCCAGGGGCTTGGATTTTTGTTAAAAGCGATAAATAGAATGGCGAAATGGTATAGAATAGATTTGCTTGGAAATAAGATAAAAGGTTATCAAGATTATATCGGGATTGACTATTATCGTTTAGGGAAAATAAAATTCAATTGGAGAAACATTAAAATCGATTCAAAAAATCAAATATATTTTGGTTTTACTATTGAAGAAGATAAAAATAATTTGATGAAATGGATAGCTTATCCAAAAGGAATTTATAAGGTTCTCAAAGAAGCGAAAAAAAAGCATAACTTGCCAATTTATATTACTGAAAATGGCGTGCCGACTGACACCGGTTTGGACGATGAAGCGCGAATTATTTTTATTCAAGAACATTTGAAATTCGCGCATCAAGCCATTGCGGAAGGAGTGGATGTGCGCGGATATTTTCATTGGTCGTTGCTGGATAATTTTGAATGGTTATATGGATATCAACCGCGTTTTGGTTTGATTGAAATTGATTATAAAACACTGGTGCGAAAACCTCGCAAAAGTTTTTATCAATACGCAAAAATTTGCCAAGAAAATGCGGTGGAAATAGAATTGTAAACATAATTTTGGATGAAAAAGATATTTTTCCTTATTTGACAGAAAGACAATTTTTTTGTAGATTTATTATAGAGAAAATATAAAAGAAATTTTTTGGGGATTGGCTCCCAAATTGGGAAAATTTTAAAGAGTTTTTCGTTTTATGCGAAAAAAAGTCAGGTGGAACCACGGGTATGGCAAATTCTTTATGCAATTTGTCAAAATAAGCTCGTCCTGAACATACGATTTATTTTTAGTGTGCTTGGGACGAGTTTTTTTATATTTTTATAAATACAGTAGAATTTTTTAATTAATTAAATTATTGTTAGAATTTGATCTTTTCTTATTCTAATAAAGAAAAATTATGAGTGAAAAAAAAGAAAATAAACAAGAAAAAATAATTTCTTTAGCAAAAAGAAGAGGATTTGTTTTTCCCAGTTCGGAGATCTATGGAGGATTGTCAGCAATTTATGATTATGGACATTACGGAGTATTGCTTAAAAACAATATTCGCGACGCTTGGTGGAAAGCGATGGTGCAAGAGCGTTTGGATATAGTGGGGTTGGATAGCGCTATTTTTATGCACCCTACCACTTGGGTGGCGTCGGGTCATGTGGGCGGTTTTAACGATCCGCAAGTGGATTGCAAAAAATGCAAATCGCGTTTTCGCGCCGATCATATTTTGGAAGATTTTGGCATCAGCGCTGATAAAGCGCCTTTGGAAGAGATAAACGATCATTTGGAAAAATTGAAAAAAGAAGGAAAGTTGAAATGTTCTGTTTGTGGTTCAGACGATCTTACAAAGGCCAAGGTTTTTTCCTTAATGGTGAAATCAAATATAGGTTCTCCCACCGATGAGCTAAAAGAAGAAAATGTGGTTTATCTTCGTCCGGAAACTTGTGGAGGAATTTATTTGGAATATAAAAATACGGTTGATTCTTTGCGAATAAAATTGCCTTTCGGAATCGCTCAGATAGGAAAAGCTTTTCGCAACGAAATTGTGGCGCGTCAATTTATTTTTCGCACTCGAGAATTTGAACAAATGGAAATGCAATATTTTTTGCATCCGAGTATGATGAAAGAAAAATATGAAATGTGGAAAGATATTCGTTGGAGATGGTATTTGGAATATGGAATCAAACAAAATGAAATTCGTTGGTATAAACACGAAAAATTGGCGCATTATGCCAGTGAAGCTTATGATATTGAGTTTAATTTCAAATCATTGGGAGGATTCAAAGAAGTGGAGGGAATTCACGCGAGAGGAAATTGGGATTTGTCGCAACATTCCAAATTTTCCGGAGTGGATCTTTCTTATTTTGACGAAAAATCAGGAGAACGTTTTATCCCTCATATTATGGAAACTTCTGTTGGTTTGAATCGTTTGGTTTTGATGTTTTTAGATCAAGCTTATACCGAAGAAAAAGCGCCAACAGCGAATGGAAAAGAAGAGATCCGAACAGTTTTGAAATTGGACAAACGGTTATCTCCTGTTAAAGTGGCAATTCTTCCTCTTTCAAAAAAAGAAGAGTTGACGCGTCCAGCCAAAAAAATTTATCAAGATCTAAGAGAATTTTTTATGGCGGAATATGACGAAACTCAATCTATTGGAAAAAGATACCGTCGTCAGGATGAAATCGGAACTCCTTATTGCGTAACGGTGGATTTTGAAACCTTGAATGATGAAGCGGTCACGATTCGCGATCGCGATACAATGGAGCAAGAACGAATAAAAATTCAAGAATTGAAAAAATATTTGGAAGAAAAACTGAAATAATTTTTTCCAGTATCATTTTTTTGGCTAAAAATGAAAAAGGTGATATAATATAAAAAGATAATTTTAGCCTCTGGACGATTGATGTTTTAGTTTGGGGAAAAGGCGATAAGAGGATTATTGTTCATTTTTTTATTTTTTTGAATTTTAATAACGAAAAAAAACTGTAACAGATCTGTTACACAATAAATTGAGTAACAAAATTTATTATGCGATATGTCTATTGATTTATTTTGATTTGTTTGAATTTTTTGATAAAAAAAATAATATAAAAAAATGGGAAAATTTAGCGATTTTGCCAAAAGAATAAAGCAACATATAGCGCAACATTATTTTTTTGTCGGTAGCGGGAAATTAGTTGAACCAACTTCAAAAAACAAAAAAAATAAATTGAAAGAAAAATTCAAATTGGTAGCAGTATTTTCCGATGGAAAGAAAAGATATTTACTAAGAACGAATAATTTTTTTCGGCAAGCCAAGCTAATTGATATTGACAATAAAAGAAGCGTCAAGAAATTACTTTGGGGAAAAAGCAAAAAAGAATTTCCCTCAATGAAATATTGGAAGAATGTTCGTTTTTTCAAAATTAATTCCAAAGAATATTATCTTTCATATCAAACTGTTTCTCAAAAAAAGAAAACATTCAATCTTTTGTTTTCAACTGACCTAAGAGTTTGGCGAAAAAACAAAGTTGATCAAAAAAATAAGGAAGTTTTTATCGTGTATGGCGGGTTAAAGAAAAGCAAGTATCTTATTTTTAAAGGAGAAAAATTTATTAAAGCGATCATCTCTGAAAGCTTAACAGAAATCAAGCAAAATTTTTCAGTTATTTTGAAATCGCGGGAAGGTCATTTTGATGAAAAATCAATTGTTCCGGCTGTAGCGATGAAACATAATGAAGGAATTTTGCTTTTTTATTATGGGAAAGACAAAAAAAATAAGCTGTCAATAGGAGCGGTTTTGCTGGACAAAAAAAATCCTCAAAATATCTTATGGCGAACAGATTTGTCATTATGGAGAGAACCGGAGGATAAAATATTTTTTCCGTTGGGAATAACAAAACAAAAAGGAGTTTATACTTTTTATGGCAAAGATAAAGAGAATGTTTTCTTTGCCACTATTTTGCCACCGATATTTTTTGCCAAAGAAGAGACAAGGAAAATTTTCAAGACGCACCCATCTTTGGAAAGAATCAACACAAATCCGATTTTATTTCCCAACAAAAAAAATAAATGGGAATCTTCGGCGGTTTTTAATCCGGCGGCGGCTTACATTGATGGAAGAGTGCATTTAATTTATCGAGCGATTGGAGAAACGGGAATATCGGTTTTGGGCTACACTTCCAGTGATGATGGAATAAATTTTTTCAGAAAGTCAAAAAATCCAGTTTATATTCCTTCTGAAAAATTTGAATTTAGAATTGATGATAAAAAAAATAAATCTTTTTCTTTCCCTTATATGTCCGGAGGCGGTTGGGGCGGTTGTGAAGATCCGCGTATTTCAATTATTGAGGATAAAGCGTATTTGACTTATGTGGCTTTTAATGGCGTTTGTCCGCCCGGCGTAGCAATTACTTCAATTAAAGTGAAAGATTTCCTTACTAAACATTGGGATTGGAAAACTCCTCGTCTTATTTCTCCTCATGGAGAAATACACAAAAACTGGGTGGTTTTCCCGGAAAAAATTAATGGGAAATATGCTATTCTTCATAGTATTTCGCCTTTTATAATGATTGAATATCTAGATTCTTTGGATGAAGAAGGAATAGTAATAAAAAGTTATCACAATAGTCATTCGGACGATAGACGTTGGGATAACATTATGCGAGGAGTGGGTGCTCCGCCAATAAGAACCGAATATGGTTGGTTAATTTTTTATCATGCGATGGACAGAAGAGATCCCAATCGTTATAAAGTTGGAGCGATGATTTTAGATTATAAAAATCCAAAAAAAATTCTTTATAGAAGTCTTCAGCCAGTGCTTGAACCAGATGCTGATTATGAAAATAATGGTTTTAAATCCGGGGTGGTGTATGTTTGCGGAGCCATAGTCAAAGAGGAAAAGATTTTTGTTTATTATGGCGGAGCGGATAAGGTTGTTTGTGTCGCGTGTGCTTCTTTGAAAGATTTTCTTCAATCTTTGGTTAAAAGTCCGGAGCTGGTTTTTTTGAAAAAAGTAATTATGATCTAAAATTTTTTAGTAAAAAAATAATTAAAATAAAAAAATGATTGCTAAACATTATCGCAAAAATCCTGTTTTGATTCCGTCTGAAAATAATAGTTGGGAGAAGGAAGGAACTTTTAATGGATGTCCGTTAAAAGAGAATAATAAAATCAAACTTTTTTATCGGGCGATTTCCAGTTCTCAAGATATTGGTAATGTTAAAATTAATCTTTCTACTATTGGTTACGCGGAAAGTTCTTTTAGCGGTTTTTTTAAAAATAGAAAATTGCTAATTCAGCCGGAGAATGATTGGGAAAAATATGGTTGTGAAGATCCTCGAGTAGTCAAAATTGGGAAAAATTATTATATTTTTTACACGGCGTTGTCTCAATATCCTTTTGTCCCGGAAGGAATAAAAGTGGCTTTGGCAAAAACAAAAGATTTTAAAAATTTTGAAAAGCATTTAGTTACTCCTTTTAATGCTAAAGCAATGACCTTATTTCCTCAAAAAATAAAAGGAAAATGGGTGGCAGTTTTATCTGTGGACACTGATCGTGCCAATTCTTCTAAAATAGGAGTTGCTTTTTTTTCTAAAGAAACGGATATATGGTCAAATGATTTTTGGAATAATTGGTATCAGAATTTAGAAAAAAATTTATTGCCTATTCCTAGAAATCAAGCGGATCATTTTGAAGTGGGTGCTCCGCCAATTAAAATAAAAGAGGGATGGCTTTTTATTTATTCTTATATTAGAAATTATTTTGATTCAAAAAAGGAAAATTTGTTTGAAATTCAAGCAGTTATTTTGAGTGCGAAAGATCCTTTCAAAATGATTGGTCAAAGTAAAACTCCTCTTTTAGTTCCAGAAAAGGAGTATGAACTTTATGGAAAAATATCCGGAGTTATTTTTCCTTCGGGGGCTTTTTTGAAAAAAAATGAATTACATCTTTTTTACGGAGGAGCGGATAGCGTTTGTTGCGCGGTCAAATACAATTTAAAAGATTTAACAGATGATTTAATAGCCGAAAATTCTAACAATTATTCCTTAAAAAGATATAAGAAAAATCCAATTTTAAAACCAAAACCGGAAAATGGATGGGAAGCAAGATCAACTATAAATGCTGGGGCGATTTATGAAGGCGGAAAAACTCATTTGCTTTATCGCGCTGAGGCGAATAATTTTGTTTCTGTCATTGGCTACGCTTGCTCAAAAAACGGTTATTCTATTGATGAGAGATTTGAAGAGCCGATCTATGTTCCTAGATATGATTTTGAAAAAAATGATAAAGGACAGTTTTATGGTTGTGAAGATCCTCGTTTGGTAAGAATAGGATCAATGATATATATGTTTTATACCGCTTTTAACGGAATTCAAAATCCTAGAGTGGCGTTGACAAGTATTAAAAAATCTGATTTTTTAAAAAGAAGATGGAATTGGTCACCAGCATATTTAATCAGCGATTCTCCTCATTCCAATAAAGATACTTGTATTTTCCCAGAAAAATTTAAAGGCAAATATTTGGCAATTCACAGAGTAGATGATTATGGAATGAGTTTGCAATATTTTGATAGTTTGGATTTTTCGAAAACCAGACTTAATTCGGAAAATAATTGGATAAGTCCTCGCAAAGGCAAGTGGGACAGTCGGAAGGTGGGATTGAATGGTCCTCCAATTAAAACCAAATGGGGCTGGTTGATTTTGTATCATGGAATTTCCGAATTTGATTCTAAATATCGTTTTGGAGCTATTTTAACAGAGTTAAAGAAACCGGAAAACATTATTGCCAGAACGGAAGATCCTATATTTGAACCGATTATGGATTATGAAAAAGAAGGAAATGTTTCCAATGTGGTTTTTTCTTGCGGGAACGTACTTATTGGAAAAACCATATTTGTTTATTATGGTGGAGCGGATAAGATTTTGGGGGTGGCGACAACTTCGCTAAGCAAACTGATAAAA
>PFHO01000004.1 GCA_002782345.1 Candidatus Moranbacteria bacterium CG_4_8_14_3_um_filter_34_16 | reverse complement strand
TTTGGGAATTCGTTATGTGGGAGAAGAAACCGCCATTTTGATTGTTGAGGCGATTGAAAAAGAATTTTCAAATTTCAAATTTTTAAAAGAATCACAATTTTCAATTTTCAATTTTATAAAAATTTTTCCGAAAATAAAATTGGAAGATTGGAAAAGCATCAAAGGCATTGGAGAAAAGTCGGCGGAGAGTTTGTTTTATTGGTTTAGAAATGAAAATAATTTGAAAATTTTGGAAAAAATGAGAAAAGCGGGAGTGGAGATAAAAAATTTTTCAAGGGGAAAAAAACAGAAAGGAAAATTTTCCGGAAAGATTTTTGTCCTTACCGGGGAGTTGAAAAACTGGACAAGAAATCAGGCAAAGGCTATGATTATTGCGGAGGGAGGAAAAGTTTCCGGATCGGTCAGTTCCAAGACGGATTTTATTTTGGCGGGGGAAAACCCGGGAAGCAAGTTTGATAAAGCCAAAGAATTGGGGATAAAGATAATAAACGAAGAGGAATTTAAAAAGATGTAGGACTTACGCTTTGTCTTAAAATTATTAAAGCGTAAGGTGTGAAATTAAGTTAATCTCTGCTAGTTTAATCAAGGTTAAATTGTTTTTGAAAGATTGCCCTTATTGATTTTTCGCCAAACGTGTAAATCCTAAAGATGATTAAATAATCTTTTCTTGTTTTTTAAATAAGCGATCAAATAATTGAAAATAATAAAATATGATTTCAAAAGAAGAAACAAAACATATTGCCGGTTTGGCGAGAATCGGTTTGAGCGAGAATGAAAGGGAAAAAATGTCAGAGGATCTTTCGGCTATTTTGGATTGGATGAAAATTTTGCAAAAGGCAGATGTCTTGGCGGTTTCGCCAATGGAACATATTACTGGTTTGGAAAATTCTGCGAGAGAAGACCAAATGGAAATTTTTGGGAAAAGTGAAAAATTGGTGAAGCTTTTCCCAGAAAATAAAAACGGTTTTGACAAGGTCAAGTCGGTTTTGTGAATACAAAAAAGTTTAAAGTTATTATTTTTTATGATCAAAAAATTGCACAAAAAATTGATGGAGCGAGAAATTAGTTCGGTGGAACTTACGGAAAAATATCTTGCCACGATTGAAAAAAAAGACAAAGATATCTTTGCGTATCTTACTCTGACAAAAGATATCGCGCTGGAGCAAGCGAAAAAAGTTGATAAGAAAATTGAAAAAGGAGAAGAGGTTGCTCTTTTAGCGGGGATACCTTGCGCTTTGAAAGATAATATTCTTTTGGAGGGCGTGCGTGTAACAGCCGGATCAAAAATTTTAGACAATTATATCGCTCCTTATGACGCAACAATTGTTTCCAAATTAAAAAAAAATGATGTCGTAATTTTAGGGAAAACCAACTTGGATGAATTTGCGATGGGATCTTCTACTGAAAATAGCGGTTATGGACCAACAAAAAATCCGTATGATCAAAATCGCGTGCCAGGTGGATCATCTGGCGGATCAGCAGCAGCGGTGGCGTCAGAAGAAGCCGTTTGGGCGATAGGATCGGATACGGGAGGTTCCATAAGACAGCCGGCGTCTTTCTGCGGTCTGGTAGGGCTTAAACCGACTTATGGAAGAGTTTCTCGTTACGGTTTGATAGCGATGGCTTCCAGCTTTGATCAAATCGGTTCTTTGACGCAAAGCGTGGAAGATGCCGGAATAGTTTTAAGCGCAATTTCAGGAAAAGATAAAAAAGACGCAACAACAGTTGATTTCTTTGATAAAAAATTTGAAGAAAATTTGGAAGAAAAAAAGAAAAATTTGAAAATAGGAATTGTCAAAGAATACGAAAAAAATTTGAGTCCGGAAATGGGAAAAAAAATGACAGAAGTGGCAAAATTTTTTGAAAAAGAAGGAGTGGAAATTTTGGAAATAGAACTTCCCAATGTGGAATATTCTTTGGCGGTCTATTACATAATTCAGCCTTCTGAGGCCAGTTCCAATTTGGCGAGATTTGACGGGATAAAATACGGGTTAAGAGTAAATGATGAAGCGGATTCTTCTTTTTCCGAAAGCGGAATTCCAAAAACTCTTTTGGAAACATATTTGGACACGCGACGATACGGATTGGGGCGGGAAGTAAAAAGAAGAATAATGTTGGGGACTTACACTCTTTCTGCCGGATATTATGACGCTTATTATATTCAGGCGCAAAAAGTCAGAACGTTGATAAAGACAGATTTTGAAAACGCCTTTGAAAAGGTAGATGCTATTCTTACTCCTACCACTCCAACACCGGCTTTTAAATTTGGAGAAAAAAGTCAAAATCCTTTGGAAATGTATTTGGCGGATATTTTTACCATCACGGCTAACATTGTTGGAGTGCCGGCCGTTTCCGTTCCGGCGGGAAAGATAAAAATTGACAATAAAGAAATGCCGGTTGGAATTCAGTTTTTGGGAAAATGGTTTGACGAGGAAAATTTATTGAAAATTGCCCATATTTGGGAAAAAAATAAAAATTAAAAATAAGGCGGAATGGAAAATTTTTTGAATTTTCAAGATAGTCAAACAGTGCTTGGTTTTTTGGATTCCGGATTTTTTTCCGCGCTTAAATTTATTTTAGGAATTTATATGGTGGTTATTTTTTTGGATATTGTGCTTCTTTTGTTTCAGCGAGGATTGAAAGGCGATATAAAAGACACTTGGATAGGGATGAATGCGCCGATGGAGCTTTCAGTTGGACGCGGACGTTTTAGAAAAAAGTGGAATAAGATAAGGAAAAAAATAGATGGAGAAAATGAATCTCTTTGGAAAGTGGCGATAATTGAGGCGGATAAAGAAATAGACAGTCTTATATCCAGAATGGGATATCCTGGAAAAAATATGAAAGAACGGTTGGACAATATCAATCCGATGCAAATTGAAGGAATAGAAGAATTGAGAAAAGCTCATGAGACAAGGAATCGAATTATTCACGAAGAAGGATTTAAGTTGGAAGAAAAGGAAGCAAAAAATATATTTGGATATTATGAAAATTTTTTGCGATATTTGAGAATTTTAGACTGATGTTTTGACAGCTGCTTTTTTTTGAGTTAGAGTAAAAAAACAATATCAACAAAAAAAGAGAATATTTTTCGGCAAAAAATTTGAAGATGTTTGGGGAAAAAAGGAGACGAAAAAAGTTGAAAATAAGAATTGCTAAAGAATAAGAAAAAATATCGCGGGGTAGAGCAGTCTGGTAGCTCGGGTGGCTCATAACCACCAGGTCGCGGGTTCAAATCCCGCCCCCGCAACACAAAAGCAAATTACTGGAAGATGTTATTTTTTTGGTTTTTATAAATCATCGGCGTGCGAATATAGCTAAAAAACTTTCATTCTAGACCAACGGAGAATAAACCAAAATTTTGAAAATTTGTGGAGCGTTTTAACAGGACGAATTTCAAAAATAATATTCTTCAGAAAATAATAAAATATTTGAAATAAATAAAAAATTATTAGAAATATAGTAATTTGCGTTTTGTCTTTGAGGCGTTGGTTTTTGGTATTTTGCCAGGGTAGCTCAGTTGGTTAGAGCACAGGACTCATAAGCCTGGGGTCGTGAGTTCAAATCTCACCCCTGGTACAAAAATGATTTATAATTTTTTAGACAATTATTTTTTTGCAGGTGCGAATTTTTTGACGCAAGTTTAATGGATTGTTAGGAAGTGATTGTTTGTTAAAAATGTGAAAGAAAGCAAAAATATAAATTGGGGGCGTAGCTCAGCTGGTTAGAGCGACTGCCTGTCACGCAGTAGGTCGAGGGTTCGAGTCCCTTCGTCCCCGCCAATACAAACACATTTTACCGAAATATTCTAGGATCTCAAGTTTAAAAAAAATAGTTAAGAAAAAATTCAAAAAAAATTCAGGCTTGCCAGATTGTTTTTTAGAAGCTATAATTGATTAGTGGCTTTGGTTTTGTTTTTTTAAAAAAGCCTATATAAGAACAAAAAAATGACATTGAGATCGTATATTTGGGGGATGCTTTTTTTGATTTTGCTTTTCGCAGGAATTTTGGGAGCGGTTGTCTTTTTTATTGATCCCGATAGTTCAGGATTTTTGGGAATGTTTTTATTTTATTCAACATTTTTTTTTGTTTTCAGCGGAATATTTAATCTGTTTTTATTGTTTTGGAGAAAAAAATTTTTAGATGAAAAATCATTGGCGAATAGTGTGGGATTGAATTTTCGTCAAGGAATTTTGTTGGCGATTTTATTTTTGGGAATATTGATTTTTCAAGGATTGAGAATTTTGATTTGGTGGGATGTTTTGTTTCTTATCGCAGGAGTTTTTTTGTTGGAATTTTTTTTCTTAAGTCGCGAACCATAGAAAAAAATTGGGAATAAATCTGAAAAAAATTTTATGAATAATGACAAAATTGAAAAAGACAAAAATGAATATAATGCCAAATCCATTCAGGTTTTGGAAGGTTTGGAACCAGTCAGAAGAAGACCAGGAATGTATATTGGCGGCACTTCTTTGGAAGGTTTGCATCATTTGATTTGGGAAGTGGTGAACAATTCAGTGGATGAAGCAATGGCGGGATTTGGAAAAAATATTGTAGTCAGATTATTGCCAGAAGATGTTGTGGAGATAACCGATGACGGGCGAGGAATTCCGATTGAAAAACATCCCCAAACAAAAAAATCCACTTTGGAGACAGTGCTTACAGTTCTTCATGCTGGAGGAAAATTTGGCGGAAGCGGATATAAAATTTCGGGCGGACTTCACGGAGTGGGAGTTTCAGTGGTGAATGCTCTTTCTGTTTGGTTTCGCGCTGAAGTCAAAAGAGAGGGAAAAATTTTTGCGATGGAATTTGAAAGGGGAAAATCCAAAACTAAAGAACCGCAAGTAGTGGGAAAATCTCAAGAAACCGGCACGAAAATATCTTTTAAAGCTGATCCAAAAATTTTTCCAGAGATAAAATATTCTTGGACAAAAATAAACGCCTATTTGCGTCAGCAGTCATATTTGACCAAGGGATTGAGCATCAAAATTTACGATGAAAGAAAAAAAGGAGAAGAACAATCTTTCGGATTTCTTTTTGATGGAGGATTGGTGTCTTACATAAAATTTATCAATCGCGGAAAAGAAGTCAAAAACGAACTTCCTTTTTATGTAGAAAAAATAGTGGATGAAACTTTGGTGGAGGTTGCGATGCAATATACCGGAAGTTATAAAGAGCATATTTTTTCTTTTGCCAATAATATTTTCACTCCTGAGGGCGGGATGCATGAATCCGGTTTTCGCGCCGCGCTTACCAGAGTGATAAATTCTTACGCTAGAAAATCCGGTGCATTGAAAGAGAAGGACGATAATTTTACTTCTGAAGATATGCAAGAAGGATTGACGGCGGTTATCAGTATAAAATTGAAAAATCCTCAGTTTGAAGGACAGACTAAAGCTAAACTAGGCAATGGAGAAGCAAGAGGAATTGTATCGGCGGTCGTGGCGGAAGCGTTGGCGGAATATTTGGAGGCCCATCCTAATAACGCCAAAGCGATAATGTCAAAGATAAGTATTACCGCCAAAGCCAGAATCGCGGCACGCGCCGCCAAAGACGCTGTGATTAGAAAAGGCGCTTTGGAAGGAATGACGTTGCCTGGAAAATTGGCGGATTGTTCTTCTCGCGATGCCAGTCAATCGGAACTGTATATCGTGGAAGGAGACAGTGCCGGTGGATCTGCCAAGCAAGGAAGAGACAGAAAGTTTCAAGCTATTTTGCCTTTGCGAGGGAAGTTGGTTAATGTGGAAAAAACCACTTTGGACAAAGTGGTAAAGTCGGATACTTTAAAACCGATTATTATAGCGTTGGGGGCGGGGATTGGAGAAACTCTCAATTTGGATAAATTGAGGTATCATAGAATTATTATTATGGCGGATGCCGATGTGGATGGGTTGCATATACGGACATTGCTACTAACATTTTTTTATCGTTATTTTGAAGAATTGATTAATAGAGGTCATATTTATATCGCGCAACCTCCGCTTTTCAGAATTCAAAAAGGGAAAGAAGTAATTTATGTTTATAGCGAAGAAGAAAAAAATAAATTGATAAATTCTTTTCGTCAAAAAGAAAAAAATAAAAGTTTTGAGGTGAAAGAAAACTTTCAAAAAAATGAAAATAACGAAAATGAAAATAATGATGAAGAAAAAATTGCCGGAGTGACTATCCAACGATACAAAGGACTTGGAGAAATGAATCCGGAACAACTTTGGGAAACCACGATGGATCCCGAAAAAAGAATGATGTTGAAAGTTACCGTAGAAGATGCCGAGAAAGCCGATCAGATGTTTGAAACTCTTATGGGATCGAATGTGGAACCGCGAAGAAGATTCATTCAAACTCATGCCAAAAATGTGAAAAATTTGGATGTATAAATTTTGATATTTTGCAAAAAAAGAAGCGATCTGAGTCGTTTCTTTTTTTATGACTTATGCGTTTTCCTTTAAATTATCGTTTGCTAAAAATAAAATCGCGTAGAATTTATTTCTATAAAAAAACTTTATTTAAGCCCATATTTGATATCAAATATGGGCTTAAAACCGAAAATTGAACTGTAAAAAAAAGAAAAACGAATTGAGAAGAGGCTTGGGAAAATAGAATTTTCTAAAAAACAAGAAAAAATTGGCAAAAATTGTTTTAGCAGAAGAAAATTGCAAAGAAAAAACAAAAGAAGTTGTCTGAAAATTTAAGTTTTCGTCTTTCTTTCTTGTTATTTTTCATTATTATTTTTTTGAAAAATATAAGAAAATCTAATCTAATAGTTGCAGAATTTTTTTGAAAAATAATGATTGGTAAAAAAACTTTTTTGCCTGTGGATAACTCTCATTTTTCTCTTGTGCGGAAGAAGAAAAAAATGTATAATTCAAGAGTAAATTTGAGCGATATTTGATATCAAAAATAGTGGAAAAAGAAAACAAAAATCAGGAGGAAAAAAATGAATTTATTTCTCTTTCAGAGGCGGCCAAAATTATTGGTTATACGCCTGAATATTTAAACTTGCTTTCTCGCAAGAAAAAACTCAAAGCCGAAAAGATCGGTCGTAATTGGTATACCAAAAAAAGATGGCTGAATGATTTTTTGGCGGTGGCGCCCGGCGATGGTTCCAAACAAGGCGAAAACAAAATTTCGTGTTCAAACTTTGAAGCGGAAAATTTTGAATTGCCTGAAAAAGTAACGGAGGCAAGAGAGGTTGAAAAAAGAGAGAAAGAAAAAGCGGATATTTTTTCTTTTCAACAGGAATCAAAACAAAGCCAAAAGTTAGAGGAGGCTAATCCGGAACTGGGAAAAAAATGGCTGAAAATTTTTTCTTTTATGTCGGTAACAATGATTTTAGTCCCGATGATTTTTTTGGTTATTTATTCTCTTAAAAATTTTTCTCAAAAAAGAGACGGAGAATTGGAAAGAATTTTGGAAAATCAAATTGTTGAATCGGGAATAATGAATGAAAATAGTCAGTTGGGGAAAGTGGCAGGAGAAGAAAATTTGTCTCAATCAAACAGTCTTGTCGGCAAGACTGCCTTAGCGAGTGAGAATTTTAGAATAAACGATATCAATATTGGAGGAGATATTCTAGTTTTGGAAAATGGAGAAAATTCTCCAATGGAAATTTACAATGTAAAATCCGAATCGTTTGTCGCCAACAAAAAAGATGAAGTGAAGTTAGTTGTCTCTTGGAAAACCAACAAGATGGGAAATTCTCAAATCAGTTATTCTAAAAACAACGCTCAAAAGGGAAAAGATATAAAAGAAGATTCTTATGGTTTCAATCACAGTGTTGTGATTTCAGATCTGGAACCGAGAACTTCTTATGTTTACCAAATCAAATGTCGGGATCGTTGGGGAAATGAAGTTGAATCAAATAATTTTGGAATTTATACCGCGTCAAAACCAGTATCTGTTTTTGATTTGATTGCCAATGCTATCGGAGAAGTTTTTGGATGGGCGCTCAAAAAATAATTGAAAATAAACCAAGAGAAAAATCAAAAAGGAAAATGAAAATTAATTTCAAAAATAAAATAGCTATTTTTTTTACCATACTGATTGTAGCGACTGAAGGATTTGGTTTGCTTTTTGATTTTTCTCAAGCGCAAGTTGCTCCTTCCAATTTTTCACTTAGACAAATTGATATGGCGGCTTACATTGTCAACAGTGAAAATAAAGAAATTCCCAATGGAGAATATGAAGCACGTTTTGCTCTTTATCAAACAGACAGAAATGAAACGGATCCTTTCCCTTCAGATACGGATGCTAAGATTTGGAGCGAAACAAAAAAAATTCAAATTGAAAATGGAATGTTAAAAACTCAATTAGGTTCTGTCAATCCCATTCCTGAAAATTTGAATTTTTCTCAAGGAGTTTATTATCTGGGAATTAGAATTGGGCAAGACAGTGAAATGATTCCGCGAAAAAGAATTGCTGCCACTCCTTTGGCCATCAATGCTTTCAATGCTCAAAACGCCAAAAATGCCGAGACTCTTCAAGGTTTCGCAGTTGGATTCAAAGAAGGGGATATTTTAAAATTAGGCAAAGGCGGAAAAATTGATATTAAAAATTTGCCTACGGGAAATTCTGGAAACAATTTGGTTTTAGCGAGTGATCTTCCGGAAAGTAAAATTAC
>PFHO01000052.1 GCA_002782345.1 Candidatus Moranbacteria bacterium CG_4_8_14_3_um_filter_34_16 | reverse complement strand
AGACAAACAACAAAACAATTTATATCGTAGAAACAAAGGGGCGAGAAGATTTAGACGATATTGAAAAGATAAAAAGATTGGAGCAATGGTGCGCGGACGCAAGCGATAGACAGAAAAAGATCGCCTACAAAATGCTTTATGTGAAGCAGGAAGAGTGGGACAAATACAAGCCGACGAGCTTTAAGCAGTTGGCTGAGGCGTTTGGTAAAAGTAAAATATAAGATTATGAAACTAATAAAATTCCGTACACAAAACTATAAATCAATTAAAGACAGCGATTATTGCTGGCTTGCTTCTGATTTGACCACGCTTGCCGGTAAAAATGAATCCGGTAAAAGTGCGATTCTTGAATCTTTGAGAGATTTTGGCACTAACATCGAAACCATACCAGACGGCGCGCTTCCCCTTGATGACAGTGGTGAGCCAATAATTGAATTGTGCTTTGAAATTGAGAAAACAGACCTCGATGAAGTTTCTAAAGAAGCAAGCATTTCGTTAAGCAAAGAGTTGCGTGACTTGATTATCAAGGACGGGCTAACAATTTCGAAACACAAAGACGGATCTTATGATTTTGCTATCCAAATTAACGAATTACTAAACAATCAAATTCAAGAAGCAAACCAACAATGTTTTAAAAAAGTAAAACAACTTATTGAAAAGATAAAAAAGATTGAGCAGTTGTCGGGCGTTGCCGATCCTCAAATTGACGAAAGTGTAGAAAATTCACAGCAAACAATAAATCAATTTGTTGCCCAAGTAAATCCGCTTATTGCCACAATTCCTGACGAAGTAAAAAAACAACAAGCCACCGAAAATGTTGCCACTCTTGTCGCAGAGACAAACGGCTTGCAAAAAGAAAGTCCCGTAAATAAATTTTTAGAGGAAATAAAGCAATATATTCCAGACTTTATATTCTTTAGCGATTTTAAAGATATTCTGCCCTTTGAAATACCTCTTGCGGAAGCAAAACAAAATAAAACAATTCAAGATTTCGCCAAGGTCGCTAATTTGGATTTAGATAAGGTTATTCAAGCAACCGACACGCAACGAAGGCGAAACATCTTGAGCAAACATTCCGCAGCAATAAGTGGCGATTTTATGGGTTATTGGGGACAAAATAAACTTGATTTAATTGCAGAGCCTGACGGTGATAAATTGCGACTTGGTGTTAAAGAAACAGGCAAAACAATTTTATTTAAGCCAGAACAAAGAAGCAAGGGCTTTCAGTGGTTTTTATCTTTTTTTCTGCGTCTAAACGCCGAAAAGGATAACATAAATATAATTTTGATTGATGAACCCGGATTATACTTACACGCAAAAGCCCAAAAAGATGTTTTAAAAGTTTTAGAGGAAGTATCAAAAGAGGCACAAGTTATTTTCAGTACGCATTCTCCTTATTTAATTGATTCCGAAAGATTAGATCGCATACGGCTTATTCTCAAAGATGAAGTTGGAACAAAAATAGAAAACAAAATCCACAAAGGAGCGGATAAGGAAACGCTAACGCCAATCATTACGGCAATTGGCCTTGATTTATCACAAGAATTTTCAATCGCTGGAAAGAAAAATGTTGTGCTTGAAGGAATTTCGGATTATTATTATTTTCAAGCGTTGAAAGATTTTTTGCCAAAAGCAACGAAAGGAATTGACGCAAATCTTATTCCTTGTTGCGGGGCTTCAAAAATTCCTCAAATAATATCGCTTCTTATTGGTTGGGATTTAGAATTTGTTTCAGCTTTAGACAACGATACAGAGGGAAAGAAAATTGCAAAAGAATTAAAGGAAAAATTACAAGTTGATGAAGCAAAAATAATTCTAATTTCAGAGCAAGATAATTTTTCTATCGAGGATTTATTCACTCATGATGACTTTAATTCTTTTGTCATAGACGAACCAAAAAATGACGACAAAGGCATCTCAAATTCAAAATTTCTAAAAGACCAAAAGATTGACAAGGTGCTTTTGGCAAAAAAGTTTTTAGACCAAGTCAAAAAAGACAAATCAAAAGTGAAATTGTCTCAAACAACAACCGACAATTTCAAAGCGATTTTTGAAAGAATAGGGACATGTTTTAATCATGCAGATTGAGTTATAATTAAAATAAAGGTTAGAAATTTGAAAAATTACTAATCCTACCCGCCATCCAAATTGAGGTCCCGCCGCCGTCCGAAAAAATCGCTAGGGGTTTCCAGCAGGCGGGCAAAAAGGAAGGGGGTTGGGGAGAAGGAATTTTCGCCCACCTGTTTTGTGCCGTAGGCGCAGTGGGGTGGGAAGTGTTTCCGCCGTTTGGTATTAATAAGCCAAACATCAAAGCAAAACAATTTTCTTTTCAATTCTTTAATTTTTCGCACGACCCCTTTTCTATTATAGGAGTTACACGCTTGCGTTAAAATTGTTAAAGTATAATTTGTGAAATCAAGTTAATTCCTGCCAGTTTAATCAAGATTGAAGTGCTTAAAAAAGATTATCATTATTAATTTTTCGTCAAACGCGTAAGCCCTATATTAAAAGGATTTAAAAATTGTTTTGCTTTGCTCGCCGAGTTTTGGCGGGTGGAAACGCTGGGGCGGAGTTTCAAATCATTCGAGCGATTTTTGTTCGAAAAAGGTTCGAGCTTCGTTCAGTAATTGCGACCAAATTTAAAAAAATCAATTTTATTTTTTATCGAAAGATAATTTCCTCTTTCAGCCATTTGAAAAATCAAATGGCTTAAGAAAAAACTATTCCGTAGTTTTACATCATTCCTCCCATACCGCTCATATCAGGATGATTATGTTCTTCCTTTTTTTCTGGCAAATCCGTTATCACCGCTTCCGTGGTCAAAAACATCGCAGACACTGAAACGGCGTTTTCCAATGCCGTTCTTGCCACTTTCAAAGGATCAATAATCCCGGCTTTAATCATATCTTCCACATAGACATCCCCATTTGCGTCATAGCCATAATTGACTTTCTCGCTTTCCATCACTTTATTCAAAACAACTCCGGCATCTCTTCTTCCGGCATTGTTAACAATTTGTTTCAAAGGCTCTCCTAAAGATTTCACCAAAACTTCATATCCGGAAGCAAAATCATGACCTTTGGCGCTATTTTTTTTGTTACTAAGTTCTTTCGCCGCTCTGACTAAAGCCACACCTCCACCGGAAACAATTCCTTCTTCCACTGCCGCGCGAGTCGCGGATAAGGCGTCTTCCATCTTGTGCTTTATATAATCCAATTCTGTTTCGCTGGCCGCTCCAACTTTGATAACCGCCACACCGCCGGAAATTTTGGCCATTCTTTTTTGCATTTTTTCTTTATCCCATTTGCTATCTGAAGATTCAATTTGAGCTTTGATTTGCGCCACTCTAGCATCAATATCTTTTTTCTTTCCCGCTCCGCCAACAATTGTGGTATCATCTTTGGTCGCAATCACTTTTTGCGCTTTTCCTAACGCGGAAATTTCCGTTTTTTTCAAATCCATTCCTCTTTCTTCCGTAATCACTTGTCCTCCGGTAAGAATAGCGATATCCTCCAAAACCGCTTTACGATTATCCCCAAATTCAGGAGCTTTTACTGCTAAAACATTAAGCGTGCCTCTTAATTTATTCACTACTAAGGTAGCCAACGCCTCGCCATCCACTTCTTCTGCGATAATAACCATTTCTTTCTTTCCAGAATTGGCAATTTTTTCCAAAATCGGCAATATCTCGGAAATTGAAGAAATTTTTTTGTCAGTTATTAAAATGTAAGGATCTTTGAGTTCCGCTTTTTGTTCTTCTACATCGGTAATCATATAAGGAGAAACATATCCTTTATCAAAACTCATTCCCTCCACAATTTCTTTGGAAAATCCAAAAGTTTGAGACTCTTCCACTGTGATAACTCCATCTTTTCCGACTTCATTCATCACTTGAGCGATAATATCCCCCATTTCTTTAGATTCGGCGGAAATTGTCGCCACTTGAGCAATTTCATCTTTGGTAGTAATTTTTTTGGAATTTTTTTTCAAAATTTCCACAATATCATTTTTAGCCACTTCCATTCCGCGTCTGGCATCCACCGGACTCATTCCCGTTTCAACAAACTTCAATCCTTCATGAATCAAAGCTTGCGCCATAACAGTGGAAGTTGTGGTTCCGTCTCCAGCCACATCATTGGTTTTGCTGGCTACTTCTTTCACCAATTGCGCGCCAATATTTTCAAATTTATCTTCCAACTCTATCTCCTTCGCAATAGAAACACCATCGTTGGTTATTGTGGGAGAACCAAAACCCTTGTCTAAAATAACATTTCTTCCTTTGGGACCAAGCGTAGTCTTGACGGTATTCGCCACTTTGTCAACGCCGATTTTGATTTTTTTTCTGGCGTCTATTCCTATTTCAATTTGTTTTGCCATATAGTTTTAATTAAATTATTATTTTTATTATTTTTTTCCAATGGAAAAAATTTAATCAGCCTAATTTAAAATAGCCAATATATCGCTTTCACTTATTAGAAGATATTCCTTTTTATCTATTTTGATTTCATCCGGAGAATATTTCTTAAACATAACTTTATCACCAACTTTAACACTCATTGGAATCAGTTGACCATTCTCAAAAAATTTTCCCGGGCCAACCGCCACCACTTCTCCTTGTTCCGGTTTTTCTTTATCCGCCGTTTCCGGCAAAAAAATCCCGGAGGCGGTAATCTCTTCCACGCCTGCCGGCTTGACAACAACATTGTCATGCAACGGTTTGATTTTCATAAATTTTGTATTCTAATTTTAGCCCTTTTATTTTTAGAGCTAAAACCGAAAAAAATTATTAATTAGCACTCGCAGTATGAGACTGCTAATCTCCATTCTATAAAAATCTAGTTTTTTTGTCAAGGCTTTAATTTTTTACGCTATTTTTTTATTCTTTTTCATTCTTTCCAAAAAAATTGTTGGGAAATAGAAATAATAAAAAAATTGGTCAATTATTGAAAAACTATAATTTATTATATTTAGGACTTACGCGTTTGACGAGAAAGCAATAATGATAATCTCTCTCAAGCGCTTCAATCTTAAACTAGCAAGAATTAACTTAATTTCGCAAATTATGCTTTAAAGTAATTTTGAGACACATAAGTCTTAATAATTTTTAAAAGAAAAAAACACTCCTTTCTAAAAGAGTGTTTTTTCGCTAAATTTTGACTTGCCAAATCAGAAATTTATATTTTACCGATTGTAGTACTCCATGCCCATCCCTCTGCCAAAACCTTTTCCTGTAATTGGCATAATTTCATTCAAATCAATTCCGTTTTCTTTCGCCCAAGATTTCATCTCATTTTGATGTTTTTCTCTTTCCGTTTTTCGTTCTTCCCAAGAAAGATTTGCCATCGCTTCCCTTTCATTCATCATTTCTTCTCTTTTTTTCAAGATAGCTTCTTTTTGTTCTTGTGTTATTTTTCCATCCAACACAAGTTGATTAAGACGATTCTCTTGATATGTTTGTCTTTCTTTTTGACGTTCCTGAAAACTATCATTCAAAAAAGATTCTACTTCCGCTTGATTTAAATTAAAACGTTGAGAAAATTTTTGCGCCATCTGATTGTGAAAATCGGTTCCATTTCCATAAGCGAAAACCGATTTCATTCCATAGACTCCCGCAAAAATAAACGCTCCTAGAAATAAAAAAGAAATAATTATTTTTGATCTTTTTTCCATTTTTTTTTAAAGTTAATTATTATTCCCAATGATTTTTTGAGCGCTAGCTTCTCAAACATCATTGCGCCTAAATTTATACGCGCATCTTTTCAAAAGTTTGCGTTAAAAAAATTATTTTTTTCTTCCAAAAAAATGAGGTGGCTCCAGCAGACCTATAAAAAAGGCTTCAAATAAATTTTCTCCTATTTTTTCTCCGACTACAAAAATTTTCTCGCGCACTTCTAATCTGACTCTCCTTTTCACTTGAGTTTGCGGAGAAATTTCAACTCTCCAATTCTCTTCCTGAAGAGTTCTAACCGCTATAATTTTTCCATCAAAATTGATAATTTCTCCTCCCAAAAATCCCTCTTCCGGATTTTTCAAACGATTTTCTCTAAAAGGCATATGCGCACGAAAAGTTGGAGGTGTTTTTTTGAAAAAAGTTTCATCCATTCTTTCATCCATGCTTGATAAATGAACAATTGTCCCTAGAAAAAAAATCCCCGCGATAATCAGACTAACAACAAAAATTGATTTGTAGCGATATCTTTTTCTGGTTTTTCTGAAAATCAAAAAACTCAAAAACAAAAATATAAAAAGAAACCAAATCCAAAGATATGGGATAACATTCATCAAAAGACGCATTGATCTTTGAAATTTGAGATGATAAATCAATCCCAAATTTAAGTCTAAAATATTGAATATAATCAAAGAAAAAAATAACGCGCCGAAAAAAACTGTTCCGATAAAAAGAAACCAAAAAAAATAACTTTTAAACCGCAACCTCCATTTTGGTTCTGGTCGAATTTTTTCACTTTTAATTTTTTCCACTATTCCTTTTAAAATATCGTCTTTCATTTCGGTTATTTTTTAAATTTTTATGTATTTTTAAGTCACCCAAAAATGTTATTTTAAAAAAAATTACAAAAATAATTCTTGCTTTTTTGCTTCTTCCATAATAATTTTGCGTCCTCTCATAATGAGAGCCGCCACGGTTCCTTTGGGTTTTTTGACAATTTCCATTATCTCTGAATAATTTTTTTCTTCTATAAATCGCAAAATCATAATTTCTCTATATTTGAAAGGCAAATTGTTTATAATGTTTTTTATCTTTCCAACTTGGTCTTTGGCAATTATTTCCTTTTCAAGATTCGCGCTGGAACGAAAAATTTTTAGCATCTCCTCATCTGACAAATTTGCGTTCTGCGCGCGAGAATTTTTTTGCGAATTTCATCCACCACGCAATTTCTGGTTATCTGATAAATCCAAGTGGAAAACTTGAAAGAATCGTCAAAATCATTCAAATAACGATAAACTTTTATAAAAACTTCTTGCAAAACATCTTCCGTATCTTCATTAGAAAAATAGGCAATTCTTTTGATAAAATAAAAAAGTTTATCCCAATATCGCAAAACCAACGCTTCATAAGCATCCGGATTATTTTTGGAAAACTCAACTATTTGTTCATCCGTCGCGCGATTGTAAGTTTTATCCATAAAAAAACTCTCCGCTTCTGAAAAACAGAAGGAAAGATTAATCAAAAAATTTATATCTGTTTTGTTTCAATTTTATCTGAAAAGATCTCACCTCAAAAACTTATACGTTTTAAAAAAAGATTGTTTGCGTCAGATGATAATTTTGAAAAAAGTTTAACTTGGTCGGAGTGCTGGGAATCGGACCCAGTCAACATGCTCCCAAAGCATGCGTACTACCGGTATACGACACTCCGAAATCAATTGGTTTAAAAAATATCTCAAAAAAACTTTTTAAGGATAACCCAATCCCATTTAAATATCAAACATATTTGCCGATTTTAACTTCTTCTCTATCTAATGTTATATAAGTGGAAGGAGTATCTGTCCAGCAACCAGAATTATAATAATGTGTTCGTCCTTTTTTTCTTTGATCAAAACGATGAGTATGAGCGCAAAAAATATAATCCACTCTTTGAACTTGCGCGTAAAGAATAGCCCGATTAGCCACTTTTTCAGAAAGTCTTAACCAGCCTTTACTTTTTCTTTTGATAAAATGACTGATTCTTTTGTCTGGAAAATCAATTAGTTGAATAAAATTATAAACACTGTTGGCAATATAGCTAAGAAAAAAATTATCAATCATAAAGTTGTCAAATTGATGGCCATGAATGGCCAAATATTTTTTCCCGTTAAATTTCCAACGATATACCTTAAAAACTTTAGTTTTGGGAAAAAGGGTAAAAATTTTGGTTAACCCTTTATCATGGTTGCCTTCCACCCAGATAATTTTTTTCTTTCTAGAAATTTCACTGATCAAAAAAAGCAATTTCCAATCGGATTCACGAAGGCGTTCAAAATTGAGATTTTCAAAAATATCTCCCAAAAGAATCAGCTTTTTAAAATCAAAACTTTTTAAAAGCTCTACTATTTTTTCACTTCGGCTCACTTTTGAACCTAAATGAAAATCAGAAAGTATAAGAGTGTGGGTCTTTTTTGAGATTTCATTTTTTTTCTTTTTTATTTTCATACTAAATCAAAAAATATTATCCATTTGATTTTAGCATAAAATAAATAAAAGTTGAAATTTACAGTTGCCACCCATCATAAGTAGTGTACTGAATATCAAAGTTTTTGATATTCAAGACACTACCCACTTAAGAGCAACAAAAGAAGACAGCCTTTTCATCTTTTAAATGTGCTAATTATATTTGGAACAAAATTCCTGAGATTTTTCCAAGAACTTTCCATTCAATCTTAAACAATTTAGTTCCACTTAAAAAACTTAAAAATAAAACGACTTAATTCTTTTTCAAAACATCGGCCGCTTCCAAAAGAATTTCTGAGGTTGAAACGACTGCAATATTAATTCCGCCTTTTTTGATCAACATAGCTCGCATTCTTCGATGAATATTGGCCCAATCAATCACAATCTGTGTCAATTGATAATCTTTAAGCGCTTGGACAAGTTCATTCAAATCCACTCTTCCGAGATTTATAAACAATTTTTGTCGAATCTGT
>PFHO01000021.1 GCA_002782345.1 Candidatus Moranbacteria bacterium CG_4_8_14_3_um_filter_34_16 | reverse complement strand
TTTAGTTAATTTGCCAACACTGAAAGCCAAAATAAAAGAAAAAATAATCACCGGCAGTCCGGTTCCTAGTGCAAAGACCGGTGGCAAGAGCAAATTATCGGTTGAGCTAATTGTCATTGGCACTAGCACTCCAAAAAACATCACTCCACTATAAGGACAAAAAGCTAAAGCGAAAAGCATCCCAAGAAGGATGGCACCTAAATAGCCTTGACTGGCCAGCCACTCTTTTATTTTTTCCGTCTTTTCACTTTTTCCGCCCAAATTGATTTTAATCACTCCAAACATAATAAGAGCAATCAAAATTAAAACTATTCCCAATACCTTGTCGCCCCAGCCTTGAAAAATTTTGGCAATCTCAAAAGAAGAAAGTCCAAAATAAATCAAGCTGGCTAAAACCGTATAACTGATTGCCCGACCTAATGTATAGCTCAGACCGCTAAGCAGTGTATTTTTGGTCGTTTTAATTTCTTTAGAAATGTAAGCGATAGCTGTGATATTAGTTGCCAAGGGACATGGACTGATGGAAGTCATCACGCCCAAAAGAAAAGCTGTAAGTAGTGAAAAATTGTATTGATCAATTAACGCATTAAGGAATTCCATATTTATTTTCCGAGTAACTTATTAAGTTTATCTGATAAATAACTAACAAATCCCTGTTCATTGGAAATTAATCGCCAAACTTGCGTGTCTTCTTTGATATTATCTTGACCATCAATAATTGAATTTATAAAAAGTGATGTCCCTGATGCTTTAAATTTAGTGGCCACTTCTTTATTTTCCGGCAAATCAACATTGATTTCTCGAAATTCAATCTTGCCTGATTTCAGTTCTTCGGAAAATTTTTGCTCTACTGTTTCTTTGGCATATTTTCCAGCTGTAATGCAAGAAGAACAGCGACTAGTAGAATGAAAAAGAAAAACTTGAATTTTTTCCGCTGGTTTCACTTCTTGAGCCTCAACTTTTTTTACTGTCGGTTCATCAACTTTTGATATATTTTCTTTTTCGGCGTAAGAATTTATCCCGAATATAATCAATGCTCCGAAAACAAAAACGCCTACATAAAAAAGATAGTTATTATTTTTTTTCATAAATTATTTTTTAATGTTTATTATTAACATTTCCCTCCGCAAGAACAACCGCCAATAAAATTATCCGACGTTGAATCCTGAGAACAAATTACCTCCTTAAGCTTCTCTAAATCAGGCACTTGACCAACTAAAACCGCTTTGCCGTCAATGGCAAGCACTGGACTGGACATTACGCCCATCTCAATAATCTTTTGAATATCGGTGATATATTCAACTTCAGCTTTCAACTTAAGTTCGCTCACCGCTTGCTTGGTTAATTCAAACAATTTTTTGCAGGTCGGGCAACCCGATCCTAGAACTTGGATTTTCATACTTTTTATGATTAAAAATTAATTAATTATTTACTCAATGCAACAATCAATGGCTTTTCTCACTAACTCACGCAATTTTCCCGTAAAACCACTGGGATTTTTATCGTTTTTATTTAGTGCCTTTTCGTCAATTTTTTTGATGCTGAGTGTTTTATTTTGGCCAACTCCGCCTGCTTCTTTAATATCTTTAACGCCAATCAACTTCATATTCAGTGCCCAAAACATTCCATATAAATCATAAGACTTATGAAAAAGATCTCTCGCTTCTTCCTTATTTCCCATTCCTTGTTGCTTGGTGCCAACTTCCATCAGACGCATTGAAGCGGCCAAAAGATGCTTGGAAATGCACCAAACTTCTCCTTCATATTCTTTGATGATTTTTCGAAGCAGTTCTCCCCGCATTTTGCGCACTTCTTGAAGCAAATCAAAATATTCATCTTTGCCGGTTTTTTCAGCAGTAAAGAAAAAATGTTCTTCAATACTGATGAGATTCATAATAGCAATGCTCAAATCTTGATCAGAGGAAAGATCCATTTTGTCTTGTTTTTTCATCTGATCGATTTTTTCCACAAACTCATTAAGATTTTTGAATTTGTTTTCCATACGCTTTATTTATTTTGCCTGGTGGAATTTTTCAACATATCCACTCTAGGAAAATATAATTTTAAAAAATTAATTTTTTATTTAAATATTTTTATAACTGTTTCAGCGAGTTAAAAAATAATAAATCAAACTCAAAATGATTAAAGGCACAACTGGCATCGCCACTTTTTGAAAAGGAAAATAAGCATGACCGCCATTTTTTTCTTTAAGATAAAAATACCAACTGGCTCCGTACCAAAAAGCAATACTGCCGGCGATGATTCCAAAAAGCAACTTGTCCATTCCGCAAGCGCAAAGAGTGTTGAGCGGATTGCCGATAATACCGGAATAATACAAAGGGACAATCACTAGCAAAATGTAGCCGGCAATATTAGCATAAATTCTTCCTTTAAAATTAATCCTCTTTTTGTCTAGCCAACTTTCTGTCCAAGTGATCATAGAAACAATTAGTCCGCCAATCCACAGTCCGGTAATAGTGTCATCAATCCCAATGTAGCGGGAAAAACCAACACCGGCACCAACCGCTAGAGTGCAAATCGGACAAACCGCCCAAACTTTCTTGGCAAAAAGCAAGCTAATTGCAAAAATAGAGAAAAGATAAAGAGATATTTTTTTATTTTTTTTCATAAGCTTGTTAACTTATTTAATTATTGCTCGTTAGTTTTTTGCTCAAAAAAATTAATAATATCTTCATCGCCGATCAAACATTTCTCTCCATCCCAAAGGAAAGGCACCCCGATAGAATCTGTGGATATTCCGCAAGCTTTCGCCTTAGCTTCTAATTCTTTGGCATTATTTTTATTGGAATAAACTTCTTTTTGCGAAAATTGAATTTTTTCTTCAATTTTATTTTCTTTGAAATATTTTTCCACAATCGCGCAATGCGGACACTTATCGCCATAGAAAAAGATAAGTTGATTAGAAGATTCAGGAGTTGTTGGAACTTTTTTGATCGACTCATTTGTTACAATTTCAGTTTTATTTTTCTCTTGCGATAAAACATAAAAAGAAAAAATTAGAGCAAAAGCAAATAATATAGTTGGGATAATAATTTTATTTTTCATAATTTTTTTTAATTTAGTTTTTGATTAAAGAAATTAATTATATCTTTTTCATTAGTATAACATTTTCTCTGTGCCCAAAGAAATGGAACATTAAATGATTCAATATTAATGTCGCAATAAGCGACATCTTCCGCCATCTGCTCAAAATCTGCTTCATTTTTATCAATATTTTTTTCATCATATCCGATCTTGTTTTTTATATCATTTTCCATAAAATATTTTTCAATTTTAGCACAATTAGAGCAATTATCACTAGAATAAATTGACGCTATTTGATTATATTTTTTTATTCGCACCCAAACTCATCTAGATCAAGATAAAAACAACAATCAAGACTCCGCCATAGATTAGATATTTTTTTGTTTTACTCATATTTATTTTCTAAAATCAATTAAGCCTCTTTTTTTGTTTTAAATAAACTAAAAATTCGCTACCTTTGTTTTTATCGCTCTTGACTTCTATTTTACCTTTGTGTATATCAACAATTTTCTTAACAATTGCGAGCCCTATTCCGATATTCTCCCCATTTCCAACGCGAGATTTATCTGCTCGGTAAAATCTTTCAAAAATATATTTCTTATCTTCATTTGAAATGCCTTCTCCAAAATCCTTTATTGAAAGCGCTAGCCAAACATTTTCTATTGTTATTTTTATTATTATTTTTCCTTCTTCGGGGGAATATTTTATGGCATTATCCAAAAGATTAGCGACAACCTGTTTTATTTTATCCTTGTTTATTCTGACATAGGCTTCTTTTATAAAATCTGTTTCTATTTTAATTTTCTTATCTTCCAATTTGAGTTTGAAACTTTCAATAACTTCTTTAATTGGCTGGTCTAATTTTTCATCAGTAAATGTCAATTTCGCGTTATCCACATCAAGCAACGATAACTTTTTCAATTCTCTTGTTAATTTTACCAATCTTTCTGTTTCGCTTTTTATTATTTTTATGGCATTACTTCTTTCTCCTTGATCTTTTATGACATTATCCGTCAAAGCTTCGGTATAACCATAGATATTAGTCAATGGCGTTGCCAGCTCATGAGATATATTGGCAATCAGATCTTTTCGCAATTTCTCTATTTTTCCCAAATCTTGGGACATTACATTGAGAGAATCAATCAACTCATTTATTTCATCATTGGTTTTCAAATTTATTCTTGTTGTATAATCTCCGCGAGAAATTCTCTTAGTAGCAAAGATTATACTTTGAATAGGCGTAAGCAAAAAACGACTCATAAAATAACCCAAAAATAAGGCGACTACCAAACCAATACCCCCTGTCCAAAATAAAGATATTTTGATAGTGGATAAAAATTTTGTGCCTCCATCGCTATGTAAACATTTCGGCAATTCAGTTTGATATGTTTGACAGAATTCATTAAATTGATTGATAACATGAAAATTTATAAAAAAATTAAGAAACAAAATAATCCCGACTACTAAAGCCATAAAATATAAAGTGAACTTCCATTGCAAATTTATTTTTAATTGCATAATTTTATTCTGCCAACTTATAACCCATTCCGGTAATGGTAATAATTAGGTGCTGATCTTTATCGTTTATTTTTTTTCTTAGATTGGCTATATGGACATCTATGGTTCTGTCAAAAACAAGCTCGTCGTCTATGGTATAAATTTCTTTCATTAGTTCGTTGCGAGAAAACATTTTCCCGGGACTGCCGGCAAAAGCCAAGAGCAATTTGAATTCTCTTCTAGTCAAACTGATTTTCTTACCGCGTTTTTTGACTTCAAATTTGGCGGGATTAATTTCTATTTCTTTAATTTTTATTATTTCATTAAACTCTTTATTCCCTTTATAAGTGCGTCTCATGACCGCTTTGACGCGAGCCACCATCTCCTTTGGACTGAACGGCTTGGCAATATAATCATCCGCTCCCAGTTCCAATCCGATTATTTTATCAAATTCTTCATCTTTAGCGGTAAGCATAATTATCGGGCAGTCACTTTTTGATCTAATAGATTTTGCAATAGTCAGTCCATCTATTTTCGGTAACATTAAATCTAAAATAACTAACTGAGGAGATTCCTTGAAAAAATTTTCCAAACCTTCTTTGCCATCATAAATAACCACTGTTTCAAAATTTTCTTTTTCCAGATAAATTTTTACTAGTTCAGCTATCTTTTTGTCATCTTCAATTATGAGAATTTTTCTTTTCATATAATAATTTTAACAAAAAAACATTTTATCATTATGAAGAAAATATTAAGTAAGTATTAAGAGAAATAAATATTTGCAACAATAAACTGTTTTTTGACCAAATAACTACTTCAAAGAGAAATTAAAAGCATATCCAATAATCATAATACTCAATGCTGTTATCCCAAAAAAATAGACCAGCAGTGGAATTTTCATCACTTTTTTCAAAATCAAGGCTTCCGGTAACGATAGTCCCACTACTGCCATCATAAAAGCTAAAGCGGTGCCCAATGGAATGCCTTTTTCCACCAAAGCTTGCATAATTGGAATTACACTCGTAGCATTAGCATACATCGGCACAGCTATGAGAACAGAAATTGGAACAGCTAGCAGATTATCCTTGGTAATATATTTTTCCAAAAATCCGGTCGGTACAAAACCATGAATAACCGCGCCTAAAGCAATTCCGGCCAAAACATAAGGCAGAATTTTTTTGGTAATTTGCCAACCCTCTTGCCAAAATCTTTTCACCAAGGCGCCAGAAGATTCTTTGTCCTCCACCGCTTGATACTTTTGCGCTTTTATTTTCCAAACATAATCCGCCACATATTTTTCCAATTTTAATTTTCCCAAAAAAAATCCCCCAATTACTCCTAGTATCACTCCCGCAAAAACATACCACAAAGTTATCTTCCAACCAAACAGCCCAAAAAACAAAACTACCGCCGCCTCATTGACTAGAGGTGAAGTAATCAAAAAAGAAAAAGTTACTCCCAAAGGAATGCCCGCTTCCAAAAATCCGACAAAAAGTGGAATGGAAGAACAGGAACAAAAAGGGGTGATGGTGCCGAATAAAGATGCCATCAAATGATCAAAACCGTACCACCGGCGAGAAGCCAAAAAATCCCGTAATTTTTCCACAGGCAAATAATGCCGAACAATCGCCATAAAATAGTTGATCACCAAAAGCAAAAGCACTATTTTCAGCGAATCATAGATGAAAAAATTGATTGAACTTCCTAGATGAGATTGAATATCCAGTTGAAAAATTCTTGCTGTTAGCCAATCAGCAACTAACTGTAACGGATAAAAAATATCCATATTTTTTTATTTTATTATTTGATTAAAAATTTTTTTGTATTCCCGAATGGCTTTTTTATTCAAGGAATAGCGAATAAAATTGCCCTCGCGTTTTTCGTTTAGTAGTCCGATATTTTTCAATTGTTTGAGATGATGCGAAACAAGTTTATCTGAAATTCCTATGACCGGGACTATCTCGCACACACACTTTGAACTTCCTTGCAATAGGCAAAGAATTTTCAATCGATTGGCATCCGCGACAGCGCGCAAAAAGGCATAGGTTTTTTTAACATCCTTTTTTTTTGGCGAATTTTTAGTATGACAATTTATTTCCATAAATAAAAAACTATTCTAATTTATATTAGAATAGTATATCTCTTTATCATTGTTGTCAAATAATTATAATTTACCAAAATAAAATTTCACAAATTTAATCCATTCTTTAAATAAAACCGATCCAATTCCACAATTTATTAAACCTGTTGTTTAATAAATTGCGACAGCAAAATTTTTGGATATTTTGAGACATAATTTTTCAAACAATTTTTGAGGGTATTTGACCAAAATATGGAAATTGAAACAGTAAGTTGTTAAGCAACAGGTTTATTATATACCCAAAAAAAATCGCTAGCATTTAAAGTTAATTTTATTTTATAACACAAAAAACGCCTTCATTTTCATTATCAAAGCGCATTTCTTTTCTTGCCGTATTTACCTTACTCCACATCTTATCCCATATCCGTGTTAGGAAGAAAGGTGGAGTAAAATACATTTTTTATTCCCTTCTACTGCTCCGCAGGAGCGGGTTTGTAACCCGCTCCTATAATTTCCAATCTACCAAAAAAACATCCTTACTCGGCTAGCTACGGTTTTGAGAGTGGTGAACATAAAGCTACCCAAAATACCCACTCCGCCACTTGAACCTCTTCTTCTAATCCACCACCAGATAGTGGAACCAATGAAAATTAAAATTGCGATAATTTCCGCTGGCAATGTTCTGTACCATGGGGTATTGCCTACCGGTGCAACCGCCCCATCCTTATTTGCTCCATCGCCTAATACACCTTGATCGCCAGCCGGTGCTTGGTCACCCTGAACCGCGCCTTCTCCGCCATCAACCGCACCATTACTTTCAACTCCGGCAATCGTTCCACCTGAACCACTGTTTTTGTAGAACAAGAATCCAGCTCCGTTGCTTCCGGTCTCATAATCATTTCCAGCATCATCAGTTATTTGGAAATAGATATAGTGAGTACCAGTAGCCAGGTTATCCCAAATTCCAGTAGTCATACTCCAATTAGTAGTATAAGTTTTTCCACTCAAACCGGTTGCCAAAGTTGTCCATGTTCCACCGACTCCGTCCAATTGATATTTGACTTTGTCCAATGTCCAAGAATCAGAGAAGTCAATATCTAAGACTGGATTAGAAAAAAATGTCTGATCTTCGGCAGTGACATAAGTTGGCGCGCTAGGATCGTCATTATCTTTTCTCAAATAAAATGCTTCACCATTGTCATCTGTTTCATAGACATTTCCCGCCTTATCGGTTATGCGGAAATAGAGATAATAATTTGACCCGTCATTCATACTATCCCAATCTCCACTAGACATACTCCAGTTATCATTATAGTTATTATCATTAATATCGGTTTCAATATCTCTCCAACTTCCACCACTATTCAACTTATATTCAACTTTTTCAAGCTCAACATCATCAGAGAAATCGATATCCAATGTCGGATTACTCTTGAACCATTGTCCTTCGTTAGTTCGATAATCCGGAGCATCTGGATCTGTTTCATCGAAAACCACACTGGATGAATTTGTGACTGTGCTCACCTGTGCTCCAGCATTGCCGGCCAAATCAGAATAATCAATCGCAAAGGTAACCGTTCCTTCTGTATCACCCGATTGAACTACATATGTTGCTGTCCATGAGGTGCCAGCACCGGCTTCGGTCGCGTCATGTCCCAAAATAGTCACAGTCGGATTTTTGATGTTTTCGTCAGAAGTAAAGACCAATGTCACTGTATCGCCAACCTTAGCATAATCAGTATCCGTGTCTCCGTCAGAATCAGAATCTATAGTCACCGCTGTTGGCCCCGGGGCAATTTTATCAAAAGTAACACTCGAAGTATCACTTGTTGCGGTCACTGACGTTCCAACATTTCCCGCTAAATCCGTAAAGGCAATATTGAACGCAACCACACCCGCAACGTCTCCCGACAACATTGTATAAGTCGCTGTCCAGTGCTGGTTATCAATCCCTTGAGTCACAGTTGCCCCATTTTCCGCGATTGTTACTGTTGGCGTTTGCACTCCTTCGCTGGAAACAAAAGTAAGTGTCACCACATCTCCCACTTTTGCTTGTGTAGTATCTGCGTTGTTAGAAGCAATCGTGGTGGATGTCACTGTTGGTGCAGTAGTATCAATCACAAAAGTTGTTCCTGTTGGTGCGCCAGCTGTATTTCCAGCTGCATCATTTACAGAAGAAAGT
>PFHO01000028.1 GCA_002782345.1 Candidatus Moranbacteria bacterium CG_4_8_14_3_um_filter_34_16 | reverse complement strand
AGGTACTGGTTTAGTATAGCTGGGATTGGTCACTTCCCCTTATAAATAAATCGTTTTCATAGCGTAGCGCCTGCCTGCCGGCAGGCAGGGAGAAAACACCTTTTACCCCTATATAAATAAATTAAAAATCAAATTTTCTGCCCTCATTCAAATCACAAAACTTTAAATTCTCACTAAGATAAAAAATTTATTTCGCCTAACGTACGCGGATATGCGAAGCCCCCGAAGGGGGTTTGGGCGTCTAGCCACATATCTGCTGTTGTACGCGATGTGTCGCTTTGCTTTTTTTTGTATCAAATCTACATTCAATTTAATAGCCCAAGAACATATCCGCGTACGTTGTAACGAAATGGAGCAAAGCGACATTTCGCTACAACGTTACGCAGTATGCGATATTCACTGGCTGTATAATATCGCACGCAGTGCGTTACAGCCAGTGAATATGGGCGGGAGTTTGCGGAGTGAAACGTAGCAAACTGTAGCCACATACTGCGTTTTAGGCGATCGTATTTCATAATTGCCCTATTTATTGATCTGATTCTGAGAGAATTTCTAATAGATCTAAAAACAAATTGATAATATCAAGGTAGATATTTACTGCAATATCAATTGCTGCACCCCAAGATTCATTTCCAGCCATTTTTTCCAGCCTATCAAAATCATAAAGTAAGTACAGAGTAAAAATTACAGCTCCGATATATGCCCTAACAAGTGAAAAGATTGCTGAACGGAAAAGGAAAATATTTAAAAGTCCCATTATAACTAACATGATCAAAGAAATGATCAAAAAACCACCAAGAAAACTGAAATCAATGCTTGTTAAAAATACTGTTCCTGCTGTAGCAAACACGGCAACTGCTGTAGCAAACAATGCCTGAAAAACAACATTGTGCCATTCTTGATGATATTGATTAGCATCAAAAGATTGTTCAAATTCCTTTTTTTGCTCATCAGTGATTTCTTGTCCTTTTTTTATAATAATCCCACGACTTTTTAAATATTTTCTTTGTTTAAATCTTTTTCCAAAATGTTCTATAGTCGGTCCGATCTGCCATCCAATTAAGGCTGAAAAAATGGCGACCAGCAAAAGATTAAGTGGATAAATATCTGAAAAGAAAATTATTGCAAATAAGAAAGCAAAGGTTCCGATAATGGTTATCAACATTTCTTTTGCGGTTTCAAACTCTTTGTTTATACGAGATGTTATAGCAGTAATTATTAACATACTACCAACAATAATGAATGTACGAGCGAATAAAATGTCAAACATAGTTTTTAGATTAAATTATAAATATTATAAAGGCAATTATGAATTATTTCGTTACAACGTATCGGGATGATCCGAAGTTGCGACGGTTAGGAGCAATTTTGGATATGCCGTGTTCATATAATACAAATATAAGATAGAATAAAGATAGAACAGGGGAACTGCGTATGCCGTGTTGAGGATCAAATCTGATACCTCGTCGCTTAACCTGTAGTCTCCTTGAAAAGCCTAAAAAGGCGGATAAGTTAGTTGGAGATTCTGCTTTGGGCAGAATACTCCGTATAACCAATGAACCTGCTTTCCACTTTTCAAAGAGACGACAAGCTGCCACCTGATTTCTCTTTTCTTCTCTCTTCTTTTCTCTTAGTACATTTTACCTAATTTAAAATAAAATTTCAAACATATGAGTAATATTATTGGTATTGATGTCAGTAAAGTCGATTTTTACGCTTCTTTTAATGAACAAGATCAGTCAAAACTTTTTCAAAACGACAAGCGCGGGATAAAAATATTTGAGAAGTATCTCAATAAAAACAACTTCAAAAAAGACCAAACAATTATCGGATTGGAATCCACCGGAATATATCACTTGCCATTATCTCACAAATTAACCCAAGCTGGATTTACCGTTAAGGTGATTAACCCGCTAATTACCAAAAAACAAAACCAAACGACGCTCCGAAGAGTGAAGAATGATTGCAAAGATGCCAGTCTGGTAAGATATTGTACGTTAAACGGTGCCGGATACGAATTCATCGATACGCCGGAAATGCTGACGCTTAAAAGTCTGGTGCGTCTGAGGGATAATTTGTCCAATATGAAAAATGTGCTAAATCTCCAGCAAAAATCACTGGAATACAAAGAAAAGAACTTGGATATTTCCGTTTCCAAAGCTAATCATAGATTAAACAAATCTGTTTCGGTAGAAATTGAAAAATTGGAAAAAGAACTGAAAGAATATCGAAAGGCCGAACAGAAACTTTTGCAAACCATTCCCGGAGTCGGACCGATTACGGCCGTCAGTTTTATCTCGGAAGTGGGCAATGTTTCCCGATTTCCATTTTCTCAAAAACTCATCGCCTACATTGGATTGGATTCCAGGGTGCACAAATCAGGAACCAGTATCAACGGCAAAGGGTATATTTCCAAGCGTGGCAACAAGATTCTTCGAACCCGATTGTACAATGCTTGCAGTGTGGCGGTACTGCGACCCAATATATTCCAGGATTTCTTTCAAAAGAAAAGGAGCGAAGGAAAACCTTACAAAGTGGCTCTGGTAGCCACAATGCACAAGATGGCTAATGTCATCTATGCGGTCTGGAAAAACAACACCCCCTTCCAAGATCGAAGGGGGTTGACAGGGATATAGTTAGTTATCGGATGTAAAAAAATCTCCACTGCTATATAAATTATTTTAGGCGGTCGTTAAATAATCCCTAGCTTCCTTAATCTGATTATCAAAATCATTGTCCATATTTAAAACTTTAAAGCCGTACTTTTCAGATTCTTTTTTTAAAAAATTTCCGTATTCACAGATCATATTTGCGATTTTCTGATAAGTCTCATCTTTGTTTGTTCTCGCAATTATCCAATCGTTTGGGGTCGAACTTTTCTTGATATCGCGAACGAATTTTATCTTGTCAAACTTTACGAGAAAAATACTCTTAATTTTCTCCGGATATTTCAAGTTTAGTTCGGAAGCAAGTTCCGGCTCAATATGATATCCCTCGATAATAAAATCATTGCCGTCAGTAAGTTCACAAACCGTGAACATATTCACTGCCTCGTAAATAGTTTTTGCCTGTTGCTGATAGGCTTTAATGATTTCTTTTGATGAAAATTTAGAGTATTTTTCGTCATTATTATTACCGCGCTGGTAGTTTGTAGGAAATTTTTTTGAAATAGTCTTTTTATTCATGTACGGCTTGATGACACATTGAAGAGTATCGGTAGAAACCCAAGGTATTCCCAATGATTTTGATAATGTTTTCGCTAATGTTGTTTTTCCGCATTTTGGAGGACCGCCAATTAGATATATCATAGCCTAAAGTAATTTTTATAATAAAAGAGATTTTTTTATTTCAGATAACGTACGCGGATATGCGAAGCCCCCGAAGGGGGTTTGGGCGTCTAGCCGCATATCTGCTGTTGTACGATGTGTCGCTTTGCTTTTTATTGTATCAAATCTACATTCAATTTAATAGCCCAAGAGCATATCCGCGTACGTTGTAACGAAATGGAGCAAAGCGACATTTCGTTACAACTAGTTTATATGCGAACTTTTTGTTGAATAAATACTAAAATTTGCATATTATGCGAACTTTTAGTATAATTTAGCTGTTGTTAATTTATGAGATAAATATAACATATTTTTTATGAATCTCAAAGAGCTTCTGCAAAAAATCAAAGATGAACTAAAACTGCGAAATTACAGCCCGCGGACAATTGAAAGTTATATAGGCTGTTTAACTGATTATTTTAAGTATATAAAAGTTATCAAAAAAGAACCGAAAATTAATTTCATTAAAAGATATTTACTGGAAAAACAAACTCGCCAACAATCATCGCAAACAATAAATTTGTATCTCCAAGCTATTAAATATTTTTATCGGAAAATTATGAAGAGTAATGCTGGAATTGATATAAAATTTGCCAAGACTCCAAACAAATTGCCAGTAGTTCTATCCAGAAATGAAATTGAAAAAATAATAAATTCAATTGAAAATAAAAAACATAAATTGTTAATGGCTCTTTCGTATAGTGCGGGGCTACGAGTAAGTGAAGCGATAAATTTGAAAACAAAAGATATAAATATAGAAGAGCTAACAATTCATATTAAAAATGCCAAAGGAAAAAAAGATAGATTGACTATTTTTCCGGAAAAATTAAAAGAAGATTTGAAAAAAATAATTATTGATATGAAAGGTGATGACTTGGTATTTGAAAGTAATCACGGAGGAAAACTAACCGAAAGAACGGCGCAAAAAGTTTTTAAAAATGCCATGAGAAAGGCAAGGATAAAAAAGGATGCGACTTTCCATTCGCTTCGTCATAGTTTTGCCACACACCTTTTGGAAAATGGCGTAGATGTCAGATATGTGCAAAAATTGCTTGGTCATGCTAACATTAGAACGACTCAAATTTATACCAAAGTTACAAATCCAGCTTTAAGAAAAATTAAAAGTCCGTTAGAATAAAAATATGTCAGAAAAAAATAATATTAGAAATTTTTGCATAATTGCTCACATTGATCATGGGAAATCCACTCTAGCCGATCGGATGTTAGAATTGACCGGCACAGTAGAAGCGCGCAAAATGAAAGAACAACTTTTGGACCAGATGGATTTAGAGCGGGAACGAGGGATCACAATCAAAATGCAACCAGTTAGAATGATTTATCAACCATCAATTTCAAATTCCAAATTTCCCAATCAAGCTAAAATTTCAAATGAAAAAAAAGATGATAGTAATGGTAATGGTAAGAGTTTTAAAAATTCAGATATTGAAAATTCATTGAAAATTGAAAATTTAAAATTTAAAGTTGCAGATTTAAAAGATGAATACATTTTGAATCTGATTGACACGCCAGGGCATGTGGATTTTGGCTATGAAGTTTCCCGGTCGCTTGCAGCGGTGGAAGGAGCAGTGCTTTTAGTGGATGCCACCAAAGGCGTGCAAGCACAAACACTAGCCAATCTCTATCAAGCCATTGAACATAATTTGGAAATCATTCCGGTAGTGAATAAAATTGACTTGCCTAACGCCGATATTAAAAAAACAAAAAGAGAGATTGTGTATATTCTTGGTTGCCAAGAAGAAGAAATTTTGGAAATTTCCGGAAAAACGGGAGAAGGAGTTTCCGCGCTTTTGGAAACAATTGTGAATAAAATTCCTCCTCCGCAAGGAAAACCGGAAAAACCGTTGCGCGCTTTGATTTTTGATTCTAAATATGATACTTATAAAGGAGTGCTGGCATACGTGCGAATTTTTGATGGAGAAGTTAGCGCCGAAGAAGAAATTTTTATGATGGCTAACGGTGCCAAAAGCGACACGCTTGAAGTGGGATATTTCAAACCGAATCTGGAAAAAACAGAAAAATTGTCCGCCGGAGAAATCGGTTATATCGCCACCGGCTTTAAGAGTGTGGAATTTTGTCGGGTAGGGGATACGATAACTCTGGTCAAAAATTTAAAAAACGGGAAAAAAGATGAACTTATCACGCCCTTGCCCGGATACAAAGAACCGCGACCGATGGTCTACGCTTCTTTTTATCCCACTTCCGGAGAAGATTATAATCTGATGCGAGATTCTTTTTCCAAACTTAAACTTAATGATGCCGCTTTTGTTTTTGAACTGGAATCCAATTTAGCTTTAGGTCGCGGATTTCGTTGTGGTTTTTTAGGTCTCTTGCATTTGGAGATAATTCAGTCACGATTGGAAAGAGAATTTGAGATCAGCCCGACCATTACCACTCCCAGCGTTATTTATGAAATAAAATTGAAAAATAAGGAAGAAAGGATATCGGTTTATTCTCCTGCTGAATTTCCCGATCCATCGGTGATAGAAGAAGTTTATGAGCCTTATGTAAAATTAGAAGTGGTTTCTCCGACAACATTTTTAGGCGCCATAATGGAAGTTATGAAAAATACGCGAGCGGAATATAAAAATACTCAATATCTGGAAGGGGAAAGGATAATTATGAAATTTTCTTGTCCCCTAACAGATGTTATCACCGATTTGCATGATGATATAAAAAGCGCGACACAAGGCTACGCTTCTTTCAGCTATGAATTGGAAAAATATCAACCGTATGATTTGATAAAAATGGACATAATGGTCGGAGGAGAGAAAGTGGACGCTTTTTCTAGAATCGTTCCCAAAGAGAAGGCTTTTTCCGAAGGCAAAAGAGTAGTGGAAAAATTAAAAGAAGCGATTCCGAGACAAAATTTTCAAATTGCTATTCAAGCGACTATTGGCACCAAGGTGATTGCTAGAGAAACCATTCAGGCTTTTCGGAAAGATGTAACGGCAAAATTGTATGGTGGCGATGTAACTCGCAAAAGAAAACTGCTTGAAAAACAAAAAAAAGGCAAAAAGAAAATGAAAAATATCGGTCGTGTTGCCATTCCTTCAGAAGCTTTTTTGAAAGTATTGAAAAAATAAATTTATTCTACTTTTTCTAATTCTTATTGACAATAAAGTTAAAATTGATTATACTGACAAAGTAATTTTTTTATTCTTAATTTATGATAGCAGTTATAAAAACAGGCGGAAAACAATATAAAGTGGCAGTAGGAGACAAAATCAAGATAGAAAAATTAGAAGAAAAAGAGGGAGAGAAAATTGATTTTTCCGAAGTGCTTTTTTTAGGCGACGAAAAAAATATTCAGCTGGGCAATCCATTAGTTAAAGGAGCTAAAGTTGAAGGAAAAGTTTTGAATACTGCCAAAGAGAAAAAAGTGGTTGGAATAAAATTTAAAGCCAAGAAAAGATATAAGGTTAAATTCGGTCACCGCCAAATAATGAGTGAGGTGGAAATAACCAAAATCACTTAAGCTTAAAAAGTGTTTTCAAGCTTCAAATTATAAAAAAAGCAAGAAATTGCTTTTTTTGTTTTTTATTTTCGATTCAAAATAGCACTTCCCAATGTAATTTCATCCGCATATTCAATATCCCCTCCAGTGGACAATCCGCGTGCCAAACGAGTGATTTTAACGCCTGTTGGACGAATAATTTTCATCAGATAAAGAGCGGTAGTGTCTCCCTCAGTGGTAGGATTAGTGGCTAAAATTACTTCTTGAAAAGAAAATTCCTTAAGACGCTTCAACAAAGCTTCTATTTTTAAAGGATTTTGGGGGAAATTTTTGCCAAATAAAGTTTCCAAAGTTCCGCCCAAAACATGATACAAGCCGAAATATTTTCTGGTTTTTTCTATCGCAATTATATCTAAAGGCTCTTCCACAATGCAAATCTTTTCTTTATCTCGCGTTTTATCTTTGCATATCAAACAAAGGTCTTCCTCACTAATATTGAAACATTGACGACAATAGTGTAAATCATTTTTCAAATTCTCTAAAGATTTTCCAAAATTCAAAAGTTTTTCCTCATTTTGTTTAAAAAGAAAAAGCACCAATCTTTCCGCCATTTTGGGACCAACAGAAGGAAGAGAAGAAAAGTGATCAATTAATCTTTTGAAAGATTTGGGATACATAATTTAAAGATAAAGTTAAAATTGCAATTTTATTCTGCCCGTGCTTTTTCCAATGATTTGAAAGTGGTTGAATTTTCATTGAAATACAAAGACAATTTTCCAATAGGTCCGTTTCGGTGTTTAGCGATATAGACTTCCACAATATTTTTATTGGGAGTATCCGGTTTTTCTCGATCTTCTCTATAAAGAAACATCACCACATCGGCATCTTGTTCTATGGAACCCGATTCTCGTAAATCGGACAATTTGGGAATTTGAGGACTTCTAGATTCAACCGCGCGAGAAAGTTGAGAAAGCGCTATAACAGGGATATTCAACTCGCGTGCTAGTTGTTTGAGTGCTCTTGAAATTTCTGAAATTTCATTGACACGATTATCTCCGCCACTTCTTCCTTCCATAAGTTGAAGATAATCAACGATAATAATCCCAACATTATGTTCCGATTGAAGACGACGTGCCATTGTTCTCATTTCCATAACATTGGCAGAACCAGCATCATCAATATAAACCGGTGCTTCACTGAGAACTCCCATTGCTTCGCCAATCCTTTGAAAATCATCGTTGCCTTCTTCAGTTTTAAGATGACCGGTTCTGAGACGCCAAAGGTCAACATTGGATTGAGCGGCCAACATTCTGTCTATAAGTTGATCAGAAGACATTTCCAAAGAAAAAATTCCTACCGGAATTTTTTCTTTTACGGCAATCTGTCTGGCAAAATCCAAAGCTAAGGTAGTTTTTCCGATGGAAGGTCGCGCGGCCAAAATTACCAAATCAGATTTTTGAAAACCGGCCAAAATTTGATCCATATCGGGAAATCCGCTTGGAATTCCTCGCAATTTATGATCGCCTTTATGCAATTCATCAATCCGGTTAAAAGCCGCTTCTAAAATTGATTTGATAGGGATAAAATCTTGCTTGATATATTTTTGAGAAACACTAAAAAGTTTTTGTTCGGCAGAGTCTAAAATTTTTTCCACATCTTCATCTTCTTTGTATCCCAACTGAGAAATTTCATTAGCAACACCAATCAATTTTCTGAGAGTGGATTTTTTTTGTACCACTTTGGCATAGTGAGCGACATTGGAACTGGAAGGAACAGAGTTGACCAGTTCAGTAAGATAACTGGAACCTCCGATATTTTCCAATTTTCCTTTTTCTTCCAATATATTAGAAAGACTTAAAACATCAATAGGTTCTCTTTTTTCATAAAGCTCCAACATTGATTCATAAATCAAATTATGAGCATCTTTGTAAAAATCTCCCAAACGAATAAGATTGGCAACTTTTATTATCGCGTCTTTATCCAACATTAAAGCACCCAAAACTGATTTTTCGGCTTCAATGTTATGAGGGGGGATACGCAAATTTTGATTATTGGAAGAAGAAATTTTTTTTGTCATAGTCTTTCAATTATATCAGGCTTAAAAGTAAAATCAACTTGACGATAGAAGAAAAAAGTTTTGAAATAATTTTCAAAAAACAGCAAAAAAATCAAATTTTTCAGAATAAAAATTATAGCTTTTAGACAAATAAAATTTTAGGTTTTATTGCAAACCGCGCCGGATTTTTTTCAACAAAAAATCATGACTTTCAAACTCTTTTTTCAGAAAATCAAGAGCTTTATCAGAGTCAATATTTTTTCCGCAAGTAAAAATATCCAAAGCACAATATCCGTGTTCCGGCCAAGTGTGAATGGAAAAATGAGATTCAGAAATAACAATAATTCCACTCACTCCCTGAGGAGAAAATTTATGAAAAAAAGTTTTCACGATATGAGCGCCGGAAATTTTTGCCGACTGAATAAGTGTTTTTCAACAAAAACCAAATCGTCTATTTTTTGATTATCGCAACCATAAAGTTCGATAAGTAAATGTTTTCCAAGTTGTTTCATTTATTTTGAGATAAAAAAATTATTTAACAAAAAACATTATAGGACTAATTCATCTAAAAAGTCCATGGGGGATTTTTTTGTTAAAAATTTAAATTCTCAAACGATCGCTCAATATTTTTTCTATCTCTTCCGATTTTTTCACTAAAACTAAATTTTTGCGAATTTTTTTGGCTCCCGGGAAATCTTTAACATACCAGCTTAAGTGTTTTCTAATTTCAAAAAATCCTCTGTCTCCCTTATCTTTATACATAAGCTTGGCGTGACGAAGCATTATTTTTTTTATCTTGGGAAAAGAATAAGTTGCATATTTTCCTTTTTTAATAAGATCTTTGGTTTGTGAGAAAAAAAATGGTCGTCCCCAAGATCCGCGAGCGATTCCCAATCCATCCAAAAGAGGAAATTTTTTCAATATATCGCGCGCTTTTTCCGGCGAATCAATTCCTCCGTTGCCGAGAATAATTTTTAAAGGAAACCTTTTTTTGATTTTTTGACCAATTTCAAAATCAACTTCTCCGGAGAAACCTTTTTCATAAGTTCTGCCATGAATCATAATCGCCGAGTAGGGGAGATCTTGCGTTTTTTCAATAAAATTCAAGGCGCTAAAATTCTTTAGCCCGGCGCGAATTTTTATAGAAACAGGCAGAGAAGTATTTTCGCAAACAGCAGAAATAATTTCACGAGATAGCGATATCTGACTCAAAAGAGCACAACCGCTACCGTGTCTGAAAACTTTTTTAGCCGGACAACCAAAATTAATATCAATCCCCTCCGGTTTTATTTTTTCCGTAATTATCTTTGTCGCTACGGCAAAATGTTTTGGATTATTGCCAAAAAGTTGAACGATATAAGGACTTTCCTTTTTATTGAAACGAACCAGTTCTAATGTTTTTTGTGGTTTGTAAAAAAGAGCGCTGACACTGGCCATTTCGCTATAAGTAACATCCGCGCCATACTCACCGCAAATCTGTCTGAAAGCACTATCAGTGATTCCCGCCATCGGAGCCAGTGCTAAAATCGGTTTATTCAATTTTAACCAAAAATTTTTATTCATACATAAAAAAACAAAATCTTCTGAAATTAGCAGAAAATTCAACTAGAAAAACAAAAAATGTTTCTTAACTGAATTTCAAATTATATATCTTCCATATTATATATGAAAAAAATAAATATAAAATATGTTTTTGTTAATTTAATCATTTTTTTGTAAAATATCTCCAAAATAGAAAACTAAAAAAATAATCTTCCATGGAAATCTTTAATATGAAGTGATTTATAACTTTTTAATTGTATAATCATTATCTTTTAAATCTTCAATGAGATAACCTAATTTCTCTATTTCGTTTCGCAGCTTGTCCGAAGTGGCAAAATCTTTCTTTAATCTGGCTTCTTTTCTTTTTTCTGCCAAATCAATTATAAAGTTTGGGATGATGCTCGCTTCTGTGATAATTAAACCAAAAACCTTGTTAATACGCTTCCAAAAAGTTAAAATTTCTTTAGCGATAGCGGAAGTAAGTTTATTTTTCACGCTTAATTTATTGGTTTCTGTGATTAAATCATAGAGAACACTAAGCGCGAGGGGAGTGTTTAAATCATCATTCATCGCATCTTCAAAACGTTTTTGATAAATATGTGTAAAACTAATTTGAGATTTTTCTTTGGAATCGCCAAGAGAAACATTCATTAAATTATTAATCCAAACAGAAATTTTTTGAAAATTACTTTTGGCTTGATCCATAGACTCCCAAGTAAAATTCATTTGACTGCGATAATGAGAAGAAAGAATCAAAATTCTCAACGCCATTGCATCATATCCTTTTTCTAAAATATCTTCCAAGCGATAAAAATTGTTTTTAGATTTTGACATTTTCTTGCCATCAACCATAAGCAAACGAGTGTGAACCCAATAAGCGACAAACTTTTTCCCCGAAAAACATTCACTTTGAGCAATTTCCGCTTCATGATGAGGAAAAATATTATCTTCGCCTCCAGTATGAATATCAAAAGTGTCTCCCAAATATTCGGCGCTCATCGCTGAGCATTCAATATGCCAACCGGGATAACCCAACGACCATGGTGAGTTAAATTTCATTAAGTGTTCTTTGGGAGCGCGAAGCCAAAGCGCGAAATCCCAGGGATCTTCTTTATCGGGGTGTTCCTCCAAGCGCGCGCCAATTTTCAAATTTTCCAAAGTATTGCCGGAAAGTTTTCCATATTCGGGAAATTTTTTAATGCTAAAAAAAACATTGCCATTTTTTTCATAAGCAAAACCTTTTTCAATCAGAGTCGCGATAATTTTTATCATCTGAGGAATATGCGCGGTGGCACGAGGGAAAAAATGCGCCGGCAAAATATTCATTTTCTTTTCTGTCTCGCGAAAATATTCTTCATAAAAAAAAGCTATTTCCGCCGGACTTTTCTTTTCCAAGAGAGCTTTTTTCACCAGCTTATCATCCCCGCTGTCTCCTTGAGCGATATCATCTTCAGTAAGATGTCCGACATCAGTGATATTTTTGATATGACGCACTTCATAACCGAGATAAACCAAATAGCGACGCAACACATCGGCAGTCAAATATGATTTAATATTGCCGATATGAATATAGTCATAAACTGTCGGACCGCAAGTATAAAAACCAACCTTGCCGGGATTGATGGATTTGAATTCTTCTTTATTTTTGGCAAAAGTATTGTAGAGCTTAAACATATAGTTGATTAGACAATGTATGACGCAGGCATTTTATTTTTCGTTTGAAAATCGATCTAACACCGCTAGTAAAGCGGTTCTTGCAGGTTGCACTTTTTCTTCTCGCATATATCTTTCAAATAACATATAACTTATTATTATCTAAAATTTTTGAGGGATAATAAAATAAAATTGCTTATTATCTAGAATAGTGTTGATATAACGATACTACATCCTTCAAAACAATATTATTGTAAAATAAATAAAAATAAGATGCAAATAA
>PFHO01000025.1 GCA_002782345.1 Candidatus Moranbacteria bacterium CG_4_8_14_3_um_filter_34_16 | reverse complement strand
CAAATTTTTTTCTTTTTCCTCATTTTTAGACATAATTTCAAAAAATTCCCATTATGCTTATTTTTCAAAACTTTATTTACTAATTATGCGACATTAACCCAATACCGTCAATAATTGCAATATATTCAAAGATAAGTTATAGTTTTTTTATTATGTTAATTTTAGGAATTGAAACCTCATGCGATGAAACTTCCTGCGCCGTTGTTAAATGTGAAAACAACCGCTTTTTTGTTTTATCCAATATCATTTCTTCGCAAATCAAATTTCATGCTCCTTATGGCGGAGTAGTTCCTAATCTTGCCGCTCGCAAACATTTGCAAAATATCCTTCCGGTTACCAAAAAGGCCTTGAAAAAAGCCGGGATTGTTCCAAATAATTTGGATTTTATCGCTGTTACGCAGGGACCAGGTCTTATTCCAGCTCTTTTGGTTGGAACTATGGCCGCCAAAACATTTTCTTATTTTTGGCATAAACCTCTTCTGGGAATTCACCACATAGAAGGTCATATTTACGCCAATTTTATTGAGAATAAAATAGAAAATAATCTTGACGAAATATCCAAATTTGAAGTTTCAAATTCTCCCGTCAAATTCCCGCTTCTTTGTTTGGTTGTTTCTGGCGGACATACTCAACTGATATTTATGAAAGAACATTTGGATTATACCATTTTAGGAGAAACTTTAGATGACGCAGTCGGAGAAGCGTTTGACAAAGTCGCCCGAATTTTAGGACTTCCATATCCCGGAGGACCACAAATAGAAAAAAAAACTTCTATGATAAAAAATAATTCCTACCAAACTTTGGAAAAAAAATTTCCTCGTCCAATGATAAATTCAAAAGATTTGAATTTTTCTTTTTCAGGATTGAAAACTTCCGTTTTATATTTGATTAAAAAAAATGAATCCCTCTTAAAAAATGACCGCTTTGTCCGAGAAGTTTGCCACGAATTTCAAGAGGCGGTTACAGAAACATTGATCGCAAAAACCATCCAAGCTGGAAAAAGATATTCCCCCAAAACAATTTTATTGGCTGGAGGCGTTAGTGCCAATCAATATCTACAAAAAAAAATGGCTAAAATAATAAAAAAAGAACTTCCTTATTCCGCCTATCACAGTTTAGATACCCGCTATTCTTTAGACAATGCGACAATGATTGCCATTGCCGGATTTTTTCGTTGGGAAAAAAACAAGGATAATAAAAATTTTCAAAAAGAAATCGCTAATAATTGGAAAACTCTTCAAACCCAAGCCAATTTGGAGCTGAAATAATTTTTAAAAATTATGAAGATTTATTATTTGATGACAGGAATAATCGCCGCATTGGGAGCTTTAATTTTGGAAGTTTTTTTTCCCCTTTTTTCCAGCAATTTTTTTTCCTTGATTTCGCAAGATCCCGCCATTAATCTCTCTTTTATGATCGCCATTTCTATAGAAGAACTAACAAAAGGAATTTTCATTTGGAAATTATTTTCTTCCCAAACTTCTCAAGAGAAGAAATTTCTAGGAGCTTTTTTTTTCGCGACAGGTTTTTCTCTTTTAGAAATAACTTTGAATATTTTCAAAAATAATTCATGGGATTTTTTTTATTCTTCTTTTCTGCCTTTATTGGGATTATTTTTGATCCATACATTTACTTCTTTTATCTTCGTTTTATTTTTAGCTTTTCAGAAAAAAATCTCTCCGCTATCTTTTTTTTACGCTTTTCTTCTTGCTTTTTCTTTTCATTTTTTGTATAATTGGACAGTTCTTTTTTTAAATTTTTAAAAGAATATCCCTCTATTCGCAAAAACCATAGATTTAACTTGTCAAAAAATCATATTTAATTTATACTTTAACTGAACTGGAAAATTATTAATAATAAAAAATACAAAAATATGCCCAAAATCAAAAGATCATTTTTTGAAAAAATTACTGGAGCTAGAAAAATAGATGAGAATGAAAATTATTTAGAAGAACGTTATACTCCGTCTTCCTCAAATATATACACTGAAAATATAGAAATGGAAACTACGGAAGAAATCCCGCGGATTCCGATCGCACAAGAGGATAATTCTTTTTCTCGTTCTCAACAACAGGAAGATGGAGAGGGACAACTGACTATTGATGTTTATCAAACCGAAAATGATATTATCGTAAAATCTACCATTGCCGGAGTTAAACCAGAAGATTTGGATGTTAGCATAAGCAACGATATGCTGACTATCCATGGAGAAAGAAGACAAGAAGAAGAAATTTCAGAAAAAAATTATTATTATCAAGAATGTTATTGGGGAGGTTTTTCCCGATCAGTGATTCTTCCGGTGGATGTTTTGGCGGATAAAATTGAAGCTTCAATGAAAAATGGCATTCTCACGATAAAAATGCCCAAAGCTGACAATTCCAGATCTAAAAAAATTCAGGTGAGGGGATTTTAGTTTTTTTGAATTACACCTGCGAGAAATTTTTCTTGACAAAAAAATACGCATTTCGCGTATTTTTTTGTCAAGAAAAATTGGCTTTTATTTTTTTGTTTTTATTGGTATAATTGTAAGGAACAAATCTAGTTATGGGAAAGAATAAAATAGTTAAAAATGTGCCTTCTTTAAAAGCTTCTTTTGAGTGTGTTTTGGTATGCAAAAAAGAAAAATGTCGCCCTTTTTTGGAAATTTTCATCAATGAACCGGAAAATGTGGAGCAACAAAGATTGGGTATTTTAGGAGGTATTTTTGAAATTACCAATGATTCTGAAGATTCTTCTTATATCGCCAACTTTTTAATTTCTGTCGTCAAAAAAGAATACTATTCAAAAACCAAACGAGGTCCGATGGAAAGTTTTGAAACAGCTCTCCAAAAAGCCAATTCCACTCTTTCTAAAATAGCTGAGCATAACAGTATAGATTGGATCGGTCATCTCAATTCAGCTTTATTTGTTTTGGAAAAAAACAACATTCATTTTTCTCAAACGGGAAACACCCATATTTTTCTTCTTCGCTCCGATAGACTCACTGATTTGGCGGAAAATTCTTCAGCAGAAATTTCCCCCAATCCCCTCAAAACTTTTACCGATGTTTTGAGCGGAAGATTGGAAAAAAATGATCGTTTCATTATAGCCACTCACGGTATTTTTGATATATTCTCTTTTGAAGAAATCAGAAAAAGCGCCCTCAATTTTTCTTTTTCCAAACTTCATCGCTTTTTCAAAACTGCCATAGGAAACGAATTGGACCGTTCGGCTATTTTAATGTTTGACATTGAAGAAAAAAAGACTCCTGATTTAATCTTTCCTCCGCTAAAAGTCAAAAAAACAATTTCTAACGCTTTTAGCGAAGAGGCTTTTCGCAAAAATTCTCCATTGCCCTCATTGACTCCAAGTGAAGATTCCCAAAAAAGATCCGCTGATGAGAATGTTCAAGAAGAAGAAAAAATAAAGATATCCGATGAAATTCAAGAAGAGTTGGAAAAAAACGCGACTGAATTTATTGACAAAAAAACTGGTCATATTTATATCAAAGAAGAATACCTTCCCGAAAAAAATATCTCGTTTTCAAAAGGTTTTCAATATTTCCAAATTTTTCAAAGAAAAATTCAAGAAAGTTTTTATTTTCTGAAAGAAAAAAAAGAAAATATCTTTCAAAAATTGAGACATTCAAAAATATCTTTAAAAAAAGAAAACCCGTCTAGTTTTTCAAATGAGAAAAATGAAAATGTTTTTGATTTTGGAAAAAAGATGATTCACTCAATAACGGAAAAAAATAGGTTTTATTTTTCAGAAAAAATAAAGCTCAATGTTCTTTCTCTTTGGAAAAAAATGCTTTCTTTCTTGAAAAAAAATAATGACACCAAAAATAAATTGCTTTCTTTTTTTCGCCAAAAAAAATCGCAAGAAGAAAAAGATTATCAAGAAGAAAACAAATTTTCAAAAACAAGAAAAATTATCTTCAATTTATTTCCTCATATCTCTCGTTTAAAAAAACTTTTTCTCAGTTTCAACCAAAAACAAAAATTTTTCGCTTTTTTGACGATTATCGTTCTTTTTGTTGCGCCTTATTTTTTGGCAAAATCAAAAAAACCCGTCGCTGAAAATCCTCCTGTTCCGGCAGAAGAAATAATCGGAATAGAAAAACTTTTGGCTAATGATAAAAATGTCTTTTTTCTTAAAGATGAAGATATAACCAATGTTTTTTCCCAAGAAAAAACCAGTACCTCGCAAACTCTTATCAATCTCAATGGAAAAATTTTCCTCATAAATGAAGAAAAAATAGTGGATTTAGAAAGTCAGAAAAGCTTTCCCTTTCCTCAAAATTTTTTCTCTTCCAAAAAAGCGTCCGGAATGGAAGATTTGAATTTAATTTTTGTCATAAACGAAAAAAATTCTCTTTTATCTTGGAGCCCGATAACTTCTCAATTCAAAGAAGAAAAGATTTCCATCTCGGAAGGTGCTCAAGTTTTATCCATTCAAACTTATTTAACTTATCTTTATCTTTTGGACGGAAAAAACCGCCAAATTTATCGTTATCCGCGCGCCAATGAAGGATTTGGAGAAAAGAATAATTGGCTTAAAGAAGCATTGGAAATTAATCCTGAAAATTTTTCCAATGTTCAAATGATTATCAACGAAAATATTTTTCTTTCTCAAAAAGAAACATTGGAAAAATTTTTCAGAGGAAAAAAAGAAAACTTTCAAATAGAAGAAACCGCTACTCCCATTAAATTCAATGATATATATTCAGCCACTGACAGCCAAAATATATTCGTTCTTGATAAAGATAACTCCAGAATTATCAAATTAAATTTAGAAGGAAATATTTTGCGTCAATACGCTCATAAAAACATAAAAGAATCCATCGCTTTTACGATAGATGAAGAAAAAAATAAAGCCTATTTCACAACTGAAAATTCTGTTACAAGTTTTGAAATGAAATAATTAGAAAATGCTTTTTCACTTAAATTTTAAAAAGATTGCCGGAAAAAATTAGTTTTCCTTCTAACCAAAAGAGAAACAACTTTTCATTTAATAGACATGTTGTTTGATAATTCAATACTGCAATTTCCGCATTTTAGTCAAATTTTTGGAAAATCTTATTGTTTTCACTATGGCTAAATCGCAAAAATTGTTTGAAAAATTATGCCTCAAAATCTCAAAAATTGCGTGGTGTGAATTTATTAAATAACAGGTCTAATCTAAAAAATGTTTAAAATTAGCTCTTTCCATAATTTCTCGATTAACAATATCTTTGTCCCGACCGTATTTTAAGCGAGAAAGTTCTTTCAGAGCATTGGCAATTTCTTGATTTCCGTTGGTGGGAGGAAAACCTTGAATGTTAAAAGGTTTGGATAAAACTCCGTCAATAAGAATTTTGGCAAATCCTTTATAATTATCCACATTCACCAAATCGTTTCGGGAAAAGACCGGTGCCACTTGTTTTTCCAAAAATTCGGCGTCTTCCGGACCAACGCGATAAAGAATCATAGAACCGACATTGCCAAAAACGGCTTTGGAAATTTCTTCTTTGAGTTGCGCGATAAATTGATGTGCAATATTAAGACACAGTCGATATTTTCTCGCTTCGCTGAGGATTTGAGCGATAGAATTAGTAGTAACATTTTGAAACTCATCCAAATAAAGATAAAAATCCACCCGTTCATTTTCCGGGATATTTGTGCGTCCCAAAGCCGCCATTAGAATTTTTCCCACCACGACCATTCCCAAAAGTCGCGCGTTAATTTCTCCAATTTTTCCTTTTGAAAGATTGATCAGCAAAATCTTTTTGTTGTCCATAATCTCGCGAAAGTTGATCGTGCTTTCTTGTTGAGAAATAATCGGACGCATCATATCGTTGGAAAGAAAAGTTGTCAATTTGGAAGTGATATATGGCACCATGTTAGCAAGCGCCGCTTCTCCTCCGGCTTTTTCCGCTTCTTTGGTCCAAAAATCAACAACTGTCGGATTGGCGCATTTATCCAATTTCATCCGACGAAAATTTTCATCCGCCAAAACTTTTGGAATTTCCATAAGAGTGGAACCAGACTCAGGATCTTCCATCACCAAAAGCATAGCGTTTCGCATATATTGTTCAAACATTGGTCCTCCAGTCGCTTTAAGATCATACAATTGATCAAAAATTCCTATCATCTCATTGATAACAAAAGTTTTTTGCTCCGGATGAGCCGGATCATATTCCATCATATTGAGTCCAAGCGGACGTTCTATATCGGATGGATCAAAATAAATTACATCTTCTGCTCTATTTTTGGGGATGGAAGCCAAAATTTCTTCTACTGCGTCTCCATGAGGATCAATAAAACAAAATCCCTTTCCATCGCGCGCATCTTGTTTGGCCATTTCTTGCAAAATAGTAGTTTTACCGGTTCCAGTTTGACCAATTGCGTAAAGATGTCTTCGACGATCATTTTCTGTCAAACGAATATCCGTTTTCGCTCCGCGATATTCATTAAATCCCACTAAAATACCTTCTCGTGGAATTCCAATCGGCGGAGGAGCGGCATTGGCTTTCAACCATTTTATTTTTGGCGCTTCGGTTGTGGAAATTGGCAAGTGAAAAATACTAGCAATTTCTTCATTGCTCAAAATCATAGAATTTTCCTTCACAAAATTGCGAAAAATAAAATTATAAGCGATATCTTTTTTCTTGATTCTTTTAGAAATTTGAAAACAATTAATATCTCCATTTTCATATTGAGAAAAAGCATTTTCCATTTGCGCCAAAATCATCTGAGCTCTCTCCTGAGTTTTCGCGGATGCGACCAAACGAATATTAACTTTATAACCGGTCTTTGAAGCCTTATTTTCAATACTTTTTACCAATTCTTGTTCCTCCGGGGTTAGTTGCACCGGTTTGTCCGGATTATCGCTCCCAAGATTTTCTTCTTTTTTTACCGGAATTAAAGTATCTAAAAGTATTTTTCCCATTCCTTTTCCGGCTTTGGAAATTAAAGATCTATTCACCTCTTTCAGCCTTTTTCCTTGTTGCATTTCTTGAGCGATTCTTCTGCCTTTAGAACGCCAAGCAAAACCCGCAGGGACCAAAACCAATTGGATAGCCGCTCCTTCTTCATTCGTTTCTAATTTGCTTAACGCGTTAGTAATAGCATTCAGGGGATCCACTTCCAACGATTCATAAGTTTTTATCGGCAAAATATATTTTTCTTTTAGTTTCAAAATTGAAGCTTCGGTAAAACTTCCCGGAAAAAATATATTATAATCAGAAGTTTTTTCCAAAACAGCGTTGGGAAAAAAACTGTTTATTTGTTTCTCAATGGATTCACGAAACTTTCTGGGCAGAGCTATATAAAAAATAATCTCCTCACTACTGGCGCTATTGGCAATTTCAAAACTGATGCCTGGATTGCCATACAAAAGTCTTTTGAAAAAACCATTCTTGTTTTTCACGGAAGAAAGTGCCGTAAGCAATTGTTCCATTGCCCCAATTTCCTCTTTCCACATTTCATTGGTTTTTCTTTCTCCATTTTCTTTGGACTGTTCCGCTTTAGAAACTCTAATTATCTCCAAATCCAAATTCATAGATTGATTTATCCCGGATCTGAAATCAAAAAAACTCCGACCCACTAAAAGCACCCCGCTGATAACAAGCATTATTCCGGAAAAAACCAAAAAAAGATTAGCCACAGACGCGATTTCCAACTCAAGCATTTTTGTTTTTGTTAAAATTTATCTTTATAAAAAAATAGAAGAAACAATCAAAACCAAAAAATATTATTAAACTTCCGTTATCAAACCTTTTTCCAATAAAGCTTTATGCAATTCATCTCCTAACAGCCTATCATGAAATTCATCCAAAATATAGTTATCTTCTATGTGTTTGGCAACTTTTACCGCGTGAGGAATGCCTTTTATTTGAGCAATTTTAACCAAATTTTCTATCTTGCTTTCTGCGTCAATACCTAAATTCGCTTCTTGCGCGTCAATTTCTACATCTTTGTCTGAAATTGATTGGTTCGCGCTGGAAACATTGGAAAGAATTTTGGAATAAACGTCATCTTTTTCCATCACTCCTTCCTTACGTTCTTTCTTTTCTTCCCCTGATTGTGAAAACTCTATTTTTCCTTCCGTCGCATCTTTCTCCTTTGTATCTGTCTCCTTTTCCCTTTCCGAATTTTCCTTTGGCATCAATTCTCCATTTTCTTTTTTTGAAGAAAAAATTTCCGTTTTTCCCAAAAACTTGTTCTCAAGATCCAAATCACTTTCTTCAATTAGCTCTAACTTTTTTTTATTTTCATCGCTCATATCTTTTTCTAAAAAATTATTATTTTTCTCCCAAATAAATCTTTTCAAATTCTCCCCTGGCATTTTCAATCAATTGATCAATTTCAGGAACATTGTCCTGAAGAAACTTCATTAATTCTTCCGTTTTCGGATCAGATTCAATGAATTCATCAATCTTCTTATAACCTTCTTCATTAAGACCTTGCATAACTGACGCAAATAAATAATTGTCAAATCTGGAATGCAAATCTATCAACATTTCGGATAAAATTTCCGGGGGCAGATTGACCATTCCTTTTTTTTCCAGTAATAATTTAAGATAATCCAATATATCTTCTTGCGCTTTTTTAAAATCTATTTTTGTATTTTTCATTTGTTATTGTTTAGTTTTTAGATCATATTATTTATACTTTGCCTTATTTCTGCCAATCGCGCCAATCTTTCTTGCTCCTTTTTTTCTTTTTGCTCAGAGGCTTTTTGATCTTGTTTTCTTTTATCAACTGCATTTCTAAAATTTGAATTATTAATATATTCTTCCAACGATTTTTTGAAACAATAAGCAAACAAAGAAAGATCTATTTTGTTTTGAGGATATAAATTCATAAAATTATTCCGATAATTGCTAAACTCTATTTCTTCCAA
>PFHO01000029.1 GCA_002782345.1 Candidatus Moranbacteria bacterium CG_4_8_14_3_um_filter_34_16 | reverse complement strand
CTGGATAAAAAAGTGCCGGTTATTGTAAATTGGTTCACAAAAGGACGCCAAGAGTATTCAGAATCGGAAGCATCTAATGGGCATTATTCGGTCGTAGCAGGATTGGATGAAAAATACATTTATCTCCAAGATCCGGGAATAGGGAAAATCAGAAAGATTAAAAGAGATGACTTTATGCGAGTCTGGTTTGATTTTAAGGGTAAATATATAAAGGTGGACGAATTAATTGTCAGACAAATAATTGCTATATACAAATAATTTATGATTCCACAAAAATTAAAAGCGGGCGACACGGTGCAAGTTATCGCTCCCGCTTGTTCCTTGGGCATTATTTCTCAGGAAAATAGGAAAATTGCCAATCAGCGTTTTGCGGAGATGGGGCTTAAGGTTATTTTTGGAAAACATGTGGAAGAAATTGATCTGTTTGCTTCTTCTAGCATTGAATCTCGCGTTGAAGATTTATATGAGGCTTTTTGCAATCCTGAAGTGAAAGCTGTTTTTGCGGTGATCGGCGGTTTTAACAGTAATCAAATTTTGAAATATATTGATTGGAATGTGATTAAAAATAATCCTAAAATTTTTTGCGGTTTTTCCGACATTACAGCACTTAATAATGCCATTTTTGCCAAAACGGGGTTGGTGAATTATTCCGGTCCGGCTTATGCGACTTTTGGTGAAAAATTAGGTTTTGATTATACCTGGGAATATTTCAAAAAATGTATCTTTTCCAATGAACCATTTGAAATAAAACCATCCTTGAAATGGAGTGATGACAAATATTATCTTAATCAAGAGAAAAGAAAGTTTATCCAAAATGAAGGCTATTTGATAATTAACGAGGGTGAAGCAGAAGGAACGATCTTGGGTGCGAATCTTTGCACTTTCAATCTTTTGCAAGGCACGGAATTTTTTCCTGATCTCAAAAATTCTCTGTTATTTTTGGAAGACGATGAAACATCGAAAGCAGTAGATTTTGATCGCAACCTGCAATCGCTAATTCACTTGCCGGAATTTTCCGGTGTCAGGGGTCTTGTTTTGGGACGTTTTCAAAAAGCGACAGAAATGACGAATGAAAAACTGATCAAGATTATTAAAGCTAAAAAAGAGTTGGATGATTTGCCAGTTTTCGCCAATGTTGATTTCGGGCATACTCAGTCAATGATTACATTTCCGATCGGAGGAACTGCAAAAATGTTAGCGAAAGAGGGGAAAATAGAGTTGAAAATCTTGAAAGTATAAAAATTAAGGGAAGTGGTAAATTAAGGCAAGGGCTAACAGAAATTAAAGTTATGAAAATTTTAATCGGCACAAATAATGAAAACAAACTAAAGCAATTCCAAAGGATTTTTAGAAATCTTGGTTCAGATATTGAGTTAATTTCATTAAAAGAAGTTGGAATTACAAGCGATGCGGAGGAAGACGAGGATAATCTTTTGGCTAATGCCAAAAAGAAAGCTAAATTTTACGCAGATGTTTCAGGAATGATAACCCTAGCGGATGACACTGGATTATTTATAGATGCATTAGGCGGAGAACCAGGCGTTCACGCCAAGAGATGGCACGAGGGAACGGAAAAGGATAGATATCTAAAAATTATGGAAAGAATGGAAGATATTTCAAATGAAAAAAGAAATTGCCGATATAATGGAGTTTTGGCAGTTTATAATCCTGAAACCCAAGAATTTTGGATTCACGAAAGTAGTTTAGAGGGAATAATAGCAAACAAGCCAATGGAAGCTAATGGGTTTGGATATGACCCGATTTTTATCTCAACAGCATTTAATAAATACTATTCCCAACTGACTGACGAGGAGAGAGATTCCATAAGCCACAGAGGATTAGGAATTAATAAATTTTTGAAGGATTATATTTAGTAAAATTTATGGCAACTATACATAAAAAAGTTTGGAAAGAATACTTTGAGAAAATACTAGTTGGCAAGAATAAATTTGAATTACGCCTCGCTGATTTTGAAGTTAATGAAGGCGATTTTGGTATTAGAAGAATGGGATAAAAACACACAGAAATACACTGGCAGGAAAATTAAAACAACAGTTACTTGCATTATGAAAAACAAAGACATGTCATTTTGGTTGCAGGAAGATATTGATAAATATGGCTTTCAAATAATCCAGTTTGATTTAAAAAAATAATTTTATGTCTGATTCAAAATTAGCAATTGAGTTAAGAGAAGTTATCAAGAAAAAATTTTCCAATACTGAGATTTCCAAAAGATTCCTTGATAGATTGGAACAGGGGATTCTAACTAGAGATGAGAATCCAGTATCTCATTTTTGTGCTTACTTTGGCGCTTATGACCCTAAAGCCAAAGAGATCTTTATTGGACATCATAAAAAGTCTGGATTGTGGCTGGTGAATGGCGGGCATATTGATAAGGACGAAACATTAAAAGAAACACTAAAGAGAGAAATTGACGAAGAATGGGGGCTAAATTATGAAGACTTGAAAGTTAGCGAACCGCAAATCCTTACTATTACCGATATTTATAACCCAAAAAAACAGCCTTGCCGTGCCCACTATGACGTTTGGCATTTAGTGAAAGTGGACAAAGATACATTCAATCCAGACAAGGAAAAATTAGCCGAGGAATTTTATGAAAACAGATGGGCAAATTTGGAAGAAGTAAGAAGGCTGGTTGCCAAAGACGTGAATCATAATAAGGCAGTTGATTTTATTGAAAATAATTTGTTTAATGAATAATTTTATGAAAGACAGACCAATGGTTGGAGTAGGCGTTTTAATTATGAAAGACAGCGACGCTTTTCCAGTGCGCTGGCGAATTTACGATTGACCACTAATTATTAAAACATTAGAGCTATATTTTTGGTAAGCTAATTCGGGGGCATTGCAAATCTTTTTAAAATCATTATAATGTAATAGTAGGGGGAATAATTAATTAAAAAAAAGAAAATGGCAAAAATGACAAAAGCTCAAATAATGAGTGCGTTAGCCGAAAAAACTGGTCTTCCTAAAAAGGATGTTATTGGTTTTATGGATACGTTGGTTGAAATGGCGTATTCAGAAGTAAAGAATAACGGAGAATTTGTTCTCCCCGGTTTTGGGAAAATGGTTAAGGTTAACAGAAAAGCTAGAATGGGAGTTAATCCGGCAACAGGAGAAAAAATAAACATTCCCGCCAAAACAGTGGCCAAATTTCGTTTGGCAAAAATGGCTAAGGAAGCGGTTTTGTAATTTTTTCAGGCTTAGTTTTTAAAACTGCCTCGTTTAGCGAGGCGGTTTTTTTGTAGTTTATAAATTAATTGGAAAAATTATTTCGTGTGTTACAATAGGGGTATGAAAATTTTTTCTCTAATTATTTTTTTTGGTGTTTTTTTAGCAGGATTATTTTTTGCGTTCAAAAAAGATATTTGGAAAGCGGAAAAAAAAGAAATTATCTTAAATTATGCCGAAGAGAAAAAAATATCGGAATCTGTTTTGAAAAAACAAACAAAGGAAGAGGCTAATCCTGAAAATTTGGATGAAATAAATAAAAAGGAAGAAAAGACTAAAGAAGAAATTGAAATTAATCAAAAAGAATCAAAAAATTCCATTGATGATTCTTCTCAAAGAAAAGAAGAAACACCCGATTCTTCGCAAGATTTTGAAATAAAAAACCGATTAGTGTCGTGGGGATATTCTATTTCTCAAAATCGTTCAATAGATACGATTATTCTTCATTCTTCTTATAACGCGGTTGGGGATGACCCGCATAATTTGGATGATATCATAGAAAGGGAGTATAAACCGGCGGGTGTTTCTCCACATTATATAATTTCTCGCGAAGGCAAAGTTTATCGTTTGGTTGAAGACAAAAATATCGCCTATCATGCCGGAGTTTCGCAAGTTCCCGATGGGAGAAAAAATGTCAATGATTTTTCTTTGGGGATAGAAATTGTCAATACGGGGAAAGAAAGTCCCAATAGCGCTCAGTATAAATCAATTCAAAATCTGTTGGATTATTTGAAAAATAAATATAAGATAAAATATATATTGGGTCATAGCGATATTGCGTCAGGAAGAAAAACTGATCCGTGGAATTTTGATTGGGGAAAAATTAATAAAAAATAAAAAAATATGGAAGAAGAAATTTTAAAAAGAATGAAGGTGCAAGAAGAAAAAATAGATCAAATTTATAGATCGGTTGAAAAAACTCGCAAGTATTTTCTTTGGACGCTTTTAGCGACTATTATTATGTTTATTTTGCCTTTTTTGGGAATTATTGTAGCTATTCCATGGTTTATTGGCGTAATGTCTTCTACTTATGGCGGAATGATGTAGAAATTTTTTTCACTAAAAATTTACACCACGGAAAATATTTATCAGTTAATAACTTTTTTCAAAAAAAGGAAGGAATGATATTTTTAGGCCGGATAAATTGACGTAAAGCAAAAAATTCTTGATGAAAAAAGAGCTTATTATAAAAAATAAAAAAATAGTTTATTTTCTGAAAAAAAGCAAAAAAGCCAAACATTTGCGTTTGAGCGTCGGAAGAAGAGCTGAAGTTTTGATAACTATTCCTTATAGAGCCAAAGAAAAAGACGGGTTGAATTTTTTGTTGGAAAAATCAGATTGGATTTTAGAAAAGATCTCAGATATGGAAAATAATTTTTCCGGAAATTTTTTAGAAACGGAAGAAAATGATTATTTGAGGTATAAAAAATTGGCTTTGGAAATTGTTGTTAAAAAGATAGAATATTTTAATCTTTTTTATAACTTTTCTTTTGAGCGAGTTTCTATTAGAAACCAAAAAAGTTGCTGGGGAAGTTGTTCGGGAAGAAAAAATTTAAATTTTAATTTTAGATTGATTTTTTTATCGGAAGAGTTGTGCAATTATGTGATTGTGCATGAACTATGCCATTTAAAGGAGCTTAATCATTCAGAAAGATTTTGGTGTCTGGTGGAAAAATCTTTTCCCGATTACAAAAATTTAAGAAAAAAATTGAGAAAAATCAGATAATTTTAGGATCTATTTTTTGAATCTATCACTGGCTAAAAAACTTCAAAATCTGGTAAAATAAGTTAAGAGGATAAAAAATTAAACAAAAACCATCCAATTGCAATAGCGGTTATTGTGTTGATTGAATAAATTTTTTAATCAAGCAGTCAAATCTAAACTGATATAATTTTTTCTCAAAAAATCTAGAAAATAAATTCAATTGTTGCCTCAGGAAGAATAGTTTTTATTTTTTCTTTCAGATCTGTTTCAAAAGAAATATGAAAGGGAGTTTCCATCAGAGAATTTTTTATTTTAAGAAAAATTTGTGTTTCTCCTTTTTCGTATTGATTAAACAAGGATGATAATTCTCGCAAAGAATTTTTATTAAATTCTTTTTCCAAGTGAATTGTCATTCTAGAGGGTTTTTTTTGTCGATTTTTATCGGATGGCAGATATTTTGATTCATTTTTTTTCTGAGTTTCTAAAATTCTTTGAAAATTTTTCAATTCTTCCGGATCAATATTTTTGGCATTGTCGCAAAGCAATTTTATCTCTCCATCTTTATTGGAAATTTTTCCGCTCACTAAAACAATTTTTTCTTCTTTCCAAAAAGAGCCGGTTTCTTCAAGTGTTTTTGGAAAAACTAGAATTTCTATGGAGGAATTCATATCTTCCAAAGTGGCGAAAAGCATTTCTTTTTTATTTTTGAGATAAATTTTTTTTATTTTTGAAATTATTCCTCCCACTGTTGCGTTTTGTCCATTCATCTCAGTGGATATTTTTTTTATAGGAATTGCCATTTTTTCCAAAAAATCTTGATATTGTCTGACAGGATGGTCGCTAATATAAAGGCCCAGAAGTTCTCTTTCCCAAATGAGTTGTTCTTTTTTGGATGCCGGAGGAACAATTTCCAATTTTATTTCAGGCATTTTGATTTCTTCGGAACCGAAAAGACTGGTTTGATTGGAATTTTTAATTTTGGCTAAATTCTTGCTGTGAGCGAGGATATTTTCAATGGAAACGAGAACAGCGTTTTTTTCCGCTAAATTTTCTAAAGCACCCACTTTCGCCAAAGCCTCAATGGATTTTTTGTTCAAATCTTTATGCTGGACTCTTTCAATAAAGTTTGTAAAAGTGGAGAATTTTCCATTTTTTTTACGTTCGTCCACAATTTCTTTGGCGATGGTATGTCCGACATTTTTGATGGCGTTCAAACCAAAACGAATTTTTTCTTTTTCTTGCGAATCTATAATCACGGCAAATTTTTCAAAACTTTCATTGATATGCGGAGGCATTACTTCTATACCCATTTCTCGGCATTCGGTTACTTCAATAGCAACACGATCAATATTATCTTGATCGGAAGTAAGAAGCGCGGCCATAAATTCTGCCGGATAATGCGCTTTTAAATAAGCGGTTTGATAACCAATAAGTCCATAACAAGTGGCATGGCTTCTGTTAAATCCATATCCGGCGAATGGTTCAATAAAAGAAAAAACTTTTTCTGCCACTTTTTTATCAATGTTTTGTTTGACGCAACCTTCAATGAATTTTTGTTTTTCTTCTTGAATCAAAGAAAACACTTTTTTCCCCATAGCCTTTCTAAGAACATCCGCTTCCCCCAAAGAAAAACCTGCCAAAGATTGAGCAATTTGCATTACTTGTTCTTGATAAACTGCCACGCCGTAAGTTTTTTCCAAAATTGGTTTTAGTTTGGGATGAAGATAGCGAATTTCTTTTTCTCCATGTTTTCTGGCGATAAAATCGGGAATCCAATCCATAGGACCAGGACGATAAAGCGCTACCATAGCGATGATATCTTCCAACACAGAGGGCTTTAAAATTTTTAGATATCTTTTCATCCCAGAACTTTCTAATTGGAAAACTCCAGTGGTTTGAGCTTTTTGAAGAAGTTGAAAAGTTTTTTTGTCTTCTAATGGGATATCATCAACTATCAAGGAAACATTTTTAGTTTTTCGTATGATTCTTAGGGTATCTTGAATAATGGTTAAATTTTTCAGTCCTAAAAAATCCATTTTTAGCAAACCTATTTTTTCAATGAAACTATATTTAGTGGATGAAGAATATTGAGTTACCGTTCCGGAATCTTTGCCGGCAATTTTTTGCAAAGGAGTATATTCCACAACCGGTTCTTTAGTGATAACCACTCCGCAAGCATGCATAGAAGCGTGACGAACCACTCCCTCCAATCGTTTGGCGCTTTCAATTAATTTTTTGGCGCCGGGATCGCTGTCGTAAAGATCTTTAAATTCTTTGGCGTTTTCCAACGCTTCGGGAATAGAAGAAAACATAGGAATAAGTTTGGCGGTTTTATCGCAAAAATCGTAAGGAAAACCCAAAGCTCTTCCGGCATCGCGGATGGCCGCGCGAGCTGCCATTGTTCCGAATGTAATAATTTGCGCTACATGATCATCGCCATATTTTTTTCTGACATAATCTAAAACTTCATCTCGACGGTTATCGGCAAAATCCATATCTACATCCGGCATAGAAATTCTTTCCGGATTGAGAAATCTTTCAAAAAGAAGGTCATATTTTATCGGATCAATGTTGGTGATGCCAATAAGATAAGAAACAAAACTTCCGGCGGCACTACCTCTTCCGGGTCCAACCACAATATTTTGACTTTTTGCCCAATTGACAAAATCTTGAACAATTAAAAAATAAGAGGGAAATCCGGTTTTTTCAATGACTTCTAATTCGTAATTCATTCTTTTTAGATGTTCCGAACTGGTTTTATTTCCAAATCTTTTTTTCAAACCCTCTTCAGCGAGTTTTCGGAGAAAAGTTTTATCAGTATAGCCTTTAGGAACTTCAAAATGAGGAAGTTGAGTTTCTCCCAATTTTATTTCCAAATTGCACATTTCTACAATTTTTTGAGTGTTGGCGATAGCTTCCGGCAAATCGGAAAAATGTTCTTGCATTTCTTCTTGGCTTTTTAGATAAAGCTCAAAATCAAGAAGACTCATTCTATTGGTTTCATCTACTTTTCTGTTAGTTTGAATGCAAAGAAGTATATCTTGAATTTTGGCATCTTCCTTATTGACATAATGAATATCATTGGTAGCGACTAAAGGAATTTTGTGTTTTTTGGATATTTTTATCAGAGTTTGATTGGCAATTTTTTGGTGGGGAAATTTGGGATGAAATTGAACTTCTAAGAAAAAATTGCCTGCTCCAAAAATTTCTTGATATTCCATTGCCAATTTTTCCGCTTGAGAAAAATTTCCGGAAATGGCAGCGGAAGGAATTTCTCCTTTGGCGCAAGCGCTAAGCCCGATAAGCCCGGCAGAATATTTTTTCAAAAGTTTTCGGTTAATTCTGGGTTTATAATAGAAGCCCTCCAAATGAGCGATAGAAATCAATTTCATTAAATTTTTATAGCCAATTTCATTTTTGCAAAGCAAAATCAAATGATAGCGGGTCTTATCTTCGGAAGTATTGTTCTTGCTTTTATAATCTCCCACTGTCAAATACATCTCGCAGCCGATGATAGGTTTGATTCCTTTTTGTTTGGCTTTGATGAAAAATTCTACGGCGCCATAAAGCACGCCGTGATCAGTGATAGCTAGAGAATCCATCCCTAATTCTTTAGCGCGATCCAAAATTTCATCAATCTTAGCCAGTCCATCTAGCAAGGAATAATGAGTATGCACATGTAAATGAGTGAATTTGCTCATAAAATCAGTCTATATTTAAATCAGTCTATATTTAAATTGGTCCAATTGTTTTAATCTTATCAAAGATGGCGGAAATTTTCAATCAATTGAATTGACTTGATTGCATAAGTTCAAAAACATATTGTACTCTATGAGAAAATAGAGCGATGCTATTTTTTCATCATATTCACTAGACCTGTCCCCAATTAGCTAAATATGATATAATTGAAACATATTA
>PFHO01000076.1:9064-13107 GCA_002782345.1 Candidatus Moranbacteria bacterium CG_4_8_14_3_um_filter_34_16 | reverse complement strand
GAAAAATTACTCCAAAGTGTTACCCTTGACTATTAACTATACAGTTTTTTGATATGGCTTATTTTAAGATATGTGATTCTGACAAATATCCGGTTATTTGCAATATTCCCCACAGTTCAACAATTATTCCCGAACAATTTCAAAAAGATTTTTTGATTGACGGCGATGTATTGCAGAAAGAAACATTGGAATTGGCAGATTTATATACCGAAGAATTATTTGAGCCATTGATCAAAAATTTCAGTAGAATTGTTTCAAAAATTAGCCACCTAGTCGTTGATACTGAACGATTTGATAATGATAATTTGGAAACAATGTCCAAAGTTGGAATGGGAGCTTTATATGAAAAATCCACTAAGGGAAAATTGATTTGAAAATTTAACCAAGCAAGAAAAAAACAACTTCTTGATTTAATTTATTATCCTTATCATCAAAATCTAGAGATGTTGGTTGAAAATTGCCTAAAAAAATTTGGGGAATGCTTAATTCTTGATTGCCATTCATTTCCGGGAAATACTCGGCCGTATGAACCGAACCAAAGCGAAAGAAATTATGATATTTGTTTGGGAACAAATTCTTTTCATACTCCCAAAATTATATTTGATATTTTCAAAAAAAAATTTGAAAAAGACGGCTTCAAAACAAAACAAAACATTCCTTTTTCCGGAACCATTGTTCCTGCTAAATATTTCAATAAAAACAAAAATGTTTTTTCCATAATAATAGAAGTCAACCGGAAATTATATATGAATGAAAATGATTTCTATCGAAAATCCAGCTTTAGTGGCATTTCTTCAAAAATATGCTATACTGTTAACAAGAGTGCTCTAGAATTTTTAAAACTAAAATCGTAACTAATTATTAAACAAAAAATATGTCAGAATCAATGCCGATAATAAAAAATGAAAAACAAGAACAAATAGTTGGCTTTCGCGAGCTTGTGCCAGAAGAATTTTGGGGCGGTTCAGTTTCTATAGAAGGAATTTCTCAAGAAGAATTCGCACAAAAAATAAAAGAAGCGGTCGAGGAAACCGGATTTACTTATTCGGGCTACACATCCGGGAAAGAATATCATTTTAGCCGTTATCCGCGTCGCGCTTTCGGACCGGTGGCACCTATTGAAAAACATCAGGTAGCTCTGAAAACATTAGCGGGAAAACTAGGCGTGGAAGAAAAAGAAGAACCAAAAACCGAAGAACCAAGATTTCGAGTACTTTTAGGGCTCGAGGAAGGCTACTCAGAAGGCAAGAAAAAAAGTATCATTAAAAAAATAGACAAAGGCGAATTGGTTGATATGAAAAGCACGAAAACTGAAATTGAAAAATTGATCGGTCAAGCCGTGAGAGAAAATAATATTGCGGACAAAATCAATGTGACCGAATCATTGGAAGAAATCAAAAATATCTTAAGCCAAACCAATTTGGGGAAAAATCACACATTGGAAGAAGTTCAGGCGGAACTGGGCGAAGGTTTTGATTTAAGAAATGCCAGCATTTATTCAGCTGGATCATGGGGAAATTATCAGGAACCGGCTGTGGTAATTGAAGGAAACCAAGCCAATCTCTCCAAAGTTTACGCTTTAGCAGAAAAATTCAAACAAGCTCGTATCGCAGTGGAAAATTTGAAAGATGGAAAATCGCATATGGTAGAAACTAAGTATTGCGAGGATCCGGATAAAGAATAATCGAATATAAAATTTTTTGCAATTAGAAAAAGGCACCGAAGTAATATTCGAACGCCCTTGTTTTTTGTGGTAAATCTTTTGTTTTCTGCTTCATTGGAGAGAAAACTTATCCCGCCGATTTTCCGTCAGTTTCGACAACTGATTTTCTCCGCTCACGCTACTTGCTGGCCGTCTGTGCGATGGCGACTAGATCGAGCCAGGCTGGCAAGCGCCGGCAAGTAAGGCAGCAAATTCGCCAACCTTATTTGTCTGCTTCCAGCAGACGTCGATGGTCTGGTTGTCGTCCAACATCTCGACAACATCGGCCACATCCGCCAACCGCAGATCGTCCGGCGACACATGAAGGATCGGCATGGTCTCGATGACCATGACAGTCCAACCTTCTGCGTCGAACGGAACGCCCTGTTCCTTAAAGTTTGAAGCGGAAGCTGAAAATTCTTTTTAAAAGTTTTCTTCAAAAAAAGTTCAATTTTCGGAGTATAAAGACACAAAGAAAAAGCTATCAATTGTTTCGGTAGCTTTTTATTCGTACCGCGTATGGGATTCGAACCCATGATTTCCAGGATGAGAACCTGGCGTCCTAACCGAGCTAGACGAACGCGGCTTATGACTAGCAAATTTTTAGCTGAAATCATTGCGAGACATTTTTTTTGTCAGCGTTAATATACATTGATCCATTGTTTCATTATTCTTTTTTTCACCCGAAACCAAATCTTTCCAATCTCCAAGAAAAATGTCAAAACCAAAAAAATCGGCAAGTCGTCTTATCTTCTCAATAGAATGATAATATTTCAAGGTTTCTGCGCCTTCAAGATAACCGGCTTTGGAATCGCCTGACACTTTGAAAAATTTAACAGTAAAGCTATCCCCATCTCGCAAAATGCGAGTTTCATTGTTGGGAAATTGTTTACCGTTATATAAAAACTGGCATTGGTGGAATAACTTTTCAGTTCCGAACTTGTGATTCCGATTGTGGCGATAAACTTTCCGCCCAACGCTAATTTTTCCCAAAGTAGAGAAAACAACATTTCAAGATTTTCAATATGATCAATTGTATATTTCATAATGGCAATGTCAAGTTTTCCTGGTTCAAGATTGCGAAGATATTCCAAAATGTCTTTTTTAATGAAAGTGATAACTTCCCTTCTTTTTTGATATTTTTCATCAGAAATATATTTTTTCGCTTCTTCAAGCATAAAAGGCGAAACATCAACCCAATCCATATGTCCGGTTTCTACAATCAATTTTTCAAAAAAATTGTCATATCTGTCAGGATGCGCTCCACCACCCAATTCGGCCGAATAAATTGGACCTTCTATATTCGCCGATTCTTGCATCAATACGGCATCAACTATTTTTGCAACTCTGAAATTTTTTTCATTTTGTTCCAATTCGGAAAATTTTTCGGCAATTTCCGGCGAAAAATACATTTCAAGCCCTTTGGGATTTTTATAGTTATTTTTTGACTCTATTTTAGAATTCATAAAAAAAATTAGATTTATTATTTTTTAAAAACATTTTGCTTTTATTTGGCAAACTTTCAAATTATGTTCGCTTCTAAAAATAGGACTTACGCATTTGACGAGAAAGCAATAATGATAATTTCTCTCAAGCGCTTCAATCTTAATCTAGTAAGAATTAACTTAATTTCGCACCTTATGCTTTAACAATTTTAACACAAACGCGTAAGTCCTAAAAAAAATGAAAAATGAAATAAGCCATCTTCGTATCTCCTCAAAAATTTTATTCTTTTTTGAAATACCAATTATAAACTTCTTCCGTTACTGGAACTGATGAAGAATGTCCTTCTCCCCCGCCTTCCACCAAAACCACCATAGCAATTTCAGGATTTTCATAAGGAGCAAAGGAAGTAAACCAAGCATGAGTTTTATCTTCGTTTCCATATTGTGCCGTTCCCGTTTTTCCCGCCACTTCCACTGGAACATTTTTCAAACTCTGCGCTGTTCCCGACTCAACTGTCATTTTCATTCCTTCTCGCAAAACATTCATGACCTCAGAACTGATGAAATTTTTTCTGATTATTTCCGGCTCTATTATTTTTTCCGTTTTCCCAAGTTTTATTCTATTGACTATTTTAGGAGAATAAAGGATGCCTCCATTGGCAATAGCCACTGTATAATTGGCCAATTGCAAAGGAGTTGCTGTTATAAAACCTTGACCGATAGCACAATGATAGCTGTCTCCAATATACCATTTTTCTCCAAACTTATCCTCTTTCCATTTTTCATCAGGAATAAACCCGCTGGCTTCTCCTGGAATATCAACCCCGCTAGAATTGCCGAATCCAAACATATTTTCATACTTTTTCATTCTATCCATCCCCAATCCCGAAATATTA
>PFHO01000076.1:0-9042 GCA_002782345.1 Candidatus Moranbacteria bacterium CG_4_8_14_3_um_filter_34_16 | reverse complement strand
GCGAACATCGCTGGGACCATGCGCTTTCCAATCTCCAAAACTCCAAGCGCCAATTCGCAACACTCCGCCCAAACCATCAATAACAGTTGAAGGAGTGATTGTCTTCTCAGAAAGAGCCGCCGCCGCTACAACCGGTTTCAAGGTAGATCCGGGAGGATATTCTCCGGCAACGCAACGATTAAGAAGCGGTAAACCTTTGTTTTCAATGATTCCGTTGTATTCTTCTTGAGAAATTCCTTTAGCAAAAAGATTATTGTCAAAGCTGGGCAGACTTACCATTGCCAAAATTCCTCCATTTCTAGGATCAATCGCCACTGCGGCAGCAGTTTTTGTTTCAGTTTTTTCCAAAACAGCGCTCAAACTATCATATATTTTTTTTTGCAATTCTTCATCAATATTCAAAATCAAATCGCTTCCCGGTTGCGGATTGATTATTCCGACAACTTTTTTCACCTTTCCTTTGGCATCCACTTCCACCTGTGTAGCTCCATTTTCTCCTTTTAAATCTTTTTCATACTTTTTTTCCAGTCCGGTTTTTCCGATATAATCAGTCATTTGATATTGCGGATTTTTTTTAATTTCTTGAAAAGTTATTTTCCCTTCATAACCTAAAATATGAGAAAAAATAAGACTATTGGAATAATTTCTAATCGCGGTTTTCTCTAAAAAAATTCCAGGAAAATCCGCATTTTTTTCTACAATTATGAGCGCTTGATCGCGTGATATATTTTCTTTGAGCAAAATCGGCGCAAAAGATTGCCTATCTTGAGTCTGAAGCATAATTTCCGCATTGCCCGAATTTATTTCCAAAATTTCCGCCAATTTTTTCGCCATTCTTTTTTTCTCTTCCCCGGAACCCGGCAAATGAGCTGGAATAATAACGGCATCAATACTGGAGATATTTTTGGCTAAAATCTTTCCATGTCTGTCAAAAATGTTTCCTCTCGGTGCTTTTATGGTTACTGATCTTATTCTATTTCCTTGCGCTATTTGGCTATAATGTTCTCCTTGAAAAAAATCCAGATAAAAAACTCTTGCCGTTAAAAACAAAACGCTCAAAAGAATTATCCACCAAAAATAATTGACTCCTTTTCGCAAAAAAAGATCTTCCATTATGCCTTTATCTTCCCATGAAAAAGACATTAAAGAATCTTCAATTTCATATCCTTTCAAAGATATTTTTTGAGCGTTTTTTTTTCTCAACATTTATTTATCCAACACTCTTTTTCTAAAATGAAAAAAAGCATCTATTCTTTTAATCGGCCAATAAACTAAAATCAAAAAAATAAAATTATAAAATATTTTCAATCCTATTTTTTTTATCCCAATAAAATTGAATGTGTAAAGAAGATTTTTTTGCATTCCCCAAATTCCAATTTCTGCAATCAAACTGTTTAAAACAGTTCCTAAAATAACAAAAATAGATAAAACGAAAAATTCTGACAAGCTGTCGTTTTTTTGATTGGCAAAAAATCTCTCCGATAAAAAAGATACCATCAAAGTAATCATCAAAAAAGAAAAAATATTCAATCCTACCAATCCTCCGCTTAACATATCCAAAAAAAATCCCACCCAAACCATTCTAAACCATTTTTTTTGCAAATTTCTTTGCGAAAACCAAACAATCATTATAACCAAAATAATATCAGGAACGAAACTATCGGAAAAAAAATTCAGAAAAAAAGAATTTTGGAAAAAAGCTAACAAAAAAATTAGAAAAATTATAATTGATTCTCTGATCATTTTTTGTTATTTATTTTTTATGACAAAAACCACTTCCAATTGAGAATATTTTATTTGGGGAATTATAACGGCTTGCCAAAACAATCTGTCCGATGTTTCATAAACTTCCTGAATTTTTCCCACCAACAATCCTCGCGGAATTGATTCCCCCAACCCCGAGGTTACCACTTCATCTCCGACATTCAGAACTTCCGCGTGATCAACCAAATCCATAATTATTCCCAAATTGTATTCCCCTTTAAGAATACCTTTGGCTTTTGTTTGGATATTTTTGACATTTATAAGACTTCCCGCATCACTAAGAAGCAAAACGCTGGAACTGTTTTTATAAACATCCTTGACTGTCCCTATCAAAATTCCATCCGACACAATAACAGGCATACCCTTTTCTATTCCGTTTTTTTCTCCTTTGTCTATCATAATCCAATTTTCCAAACCGCGAGGATCTTTGCCGATAACAAACCCCGCTTCTAAATGGTACTCCTTTCTGGGAGCCAAATCCAATTGTTGACGCAAAAGGTCATTTTCTTTTTTTTGATCTAATAAAAAAGAATTTTGAACGGAAAGAGCTTGATTTTCTTTTAATAGTTTTTCATTTTCAATTTTTAGCTGAGAAATTGATTTCAAAAAAGATACTTCCCCTTCTATTTTTTGACCGGAAATATAAAAAATTTTTTGAAAAGGCAGGGCGATATTCCAAAAAAAATTTTCCACTGGTCGCAAAAATCTATTGAATGAAAGAAAAAAAATCAAACCTAAAAAAATTACAATAAAAGAAAATTTTTTTTTACTGAAAATTTTGTTTCTAGAAAACATAATTTTTAATATTTTCTTGTTTGAACTTCTCTTTAAATATCAGTTGCATTCGCGACTGAAAAATTTTTTGAACCTAAAAAAAACATCTTAAATTTTAATATTCGTCTTTTAGCAATTTTAAAATGCACGATTTTTGCTTTTAACGAATTCTCCCTCCATATTGATTATCCACCAAAACTTCTCTCAAAGATTCAATATCCTCCAAAACTATTCCCGTTCCCCTAACTACCGCCGTTAAAGGATCTTCCATCATTCTTACTGGCATCTCAGTTTGACTAGCTACCAATTTATCCAAACCCCTAATAAGACTTCCTCCCCCAGCCAAGATAATTCCTTTTTGCATTATATCAGAAACCAACTCCGGCGGAGTTTCTTCAATCGCGGTTTTTATGTTATTTATAATAATTCTTATAGAACGAGAAAGTGCCTCTCTGACTTGATCATTGTCCAAAAAAACTTCTTTGGGCAAACCCGAAACCAAATCTCTTCCTCGCACGGAAATTTTCATTTTTTTTTCTTGATAGCAAGCGTTTCCAATCGCTATCTTCACATCTTCCGCCGTTTTTTCTCCAATCAAAAGATTGAATTCGTCCCGACAATATCTGACAATATCTTCATTCATTTCATCTCCGGCAATTCTCAAATTTCGGGAAACCACAATTCCTCCCAAAGATATGACTGCTATATCAGTAGTTCCTCCGCCAATATCAACAATCATATTCCCGGCTGCGTCTTGAACCGGAAGTCGAGCGCCAATCGCCGCCGCCATTGGTTCTTCAATCAAATAGGCTTCTCTAGCTCCCGCATTGATAGTAGCTTCTATAACTGCTCTTTTTTCCACTTCCGTAACATCGGAAGGAATTCCCACCACCACTCTTGACATGGGAAACAAAGTAAAACTGCCTCGATGAATTTTTTCAATAAAATATTTGAGCATTTGCTCGGTTATTTCAAAATCGCTCACCACTCCATCCACCAAAGGACGAGTGGCCACAATATGACTGGGGGTTTTCCCCACCATTCTTTTAGCTTCTTTCCCAATGGCTAAAATTTGACCGGTTTTCTTATTCACTGCCACAACAGAAGGTTCATTGATAACAATCCCGCTTCCCTTGACATAGACTAAAGTGTTGGCGGTTCCCAAATCAATTCCAATATCCTTAGAAAATTTTCCCAAAAAATTTCTCGTTATCCCATTGAATATTCTTCTTATTTTTTGATTTTTTTTAATAAACATTTTATTAGCAAACAAAAAAAATCTGATACCGATTGGCCCATCAAAATTTTAAAAGATTAAAAATTTATTTTTATTTTACGAAAGAAATTATTGATGCTACCCGTTTTGCAAAAAACTTTTATTATGAATAGTAGCTAAAATAATTTATTATGTCAAAAACTAAAACTCAAAAAAAGCGAGCGACATCTCTGAAAGTAACTAAAATAAGCAAAGTTATAAGAAGAACGAATCCAACCATATGAAATGTTTGTTCCACTTTTTGACTGACCGGCGAACCTTTCATTTTTTCAATGGCAATAAACAAAATTCTTCCTCCGTCCAAAGCGGGAAAAGGCAAAATGTTGATCACTCCCAAATTTACGCTTAGAATAGCGGCAAATTGCAAGATATAAACCAATCCCAACCCGGCAACTTTTTTGGTAAAAATCGCTATGCCTACTGGTCCGGAAACATCCGCACCCACTCCGTTGCCAATAAATAAATTCTTTAAAATTCCAAAAAGCGCTCCAAAAATTGAAAAAATAAGTTCTCCCGTAGCCTTAAATCCATTCCAAAAAGACTCTCCCACTGAATATTTGACCAAAGTCGTCTCTGTCAAAGAAATTCCCAACGCTCCCTGATTTTGCGGAGGATTTATGCGAGGAACCACGCTAATCGTCATATCTTTTCCTCCTCTTTTTATTTTTAAGTTAAGAGTTTTTCCTTTATAAGAAGAAATAAACTCGCTAGTTTGTTTCACATTTTGAAGATTAACAATTTTTCCCGAAGAATCAATTTGTTTTTTTGAAATTTCGTCTCCCATTTCCAATTTGGATTTTTCAGCCGGAGAATCGGGAAGAACTTCCACAATTTGAATTTTTGAAAAAGAGGAAGAAGATTGAATTGAAGCATCAGAATCAATCGTTTCCGGGATTCCCAACATAAAAACAAATGAAATTAAAATCCAAGCTAAAATAAAATTCATCGTTACTCCGGCCACCAAAACCTTGCTTCTAATCCAAGCTGATTTGAAAGCAAAACTGTCTTCTTCTTTTTTTCCGCTCCCGTTTTCTCCCTTTATTTTCACAAATCCTCCCAACGGAATCCAATTGAGCGAATATACGGTGCTTTTTGATTTGATATTTTTATTCCCAAAAACCAATTTATATTTTCCCGATTTATCTTGTTTATAAAAACCAAAAATCCTCGGAGGAAAACCAAATCCGAATTCTTCAGCCTTAATCCCATTTCTTCTTGCTACCAAAAAGTGCCCCATTTCATGAACCAAAATCAAAATCCCCAAAATTGCGATAAAAATCAGAGTTGTCAACATAAGCGATATGTTTTAGAATTATTTATTTAGATTGTCATAATTTCTTCTTCTTTTTTTGAGCGAATTTTTTCTATCTGCTGGTTATATTCATCCACAATTTTTTGCAATTTTTCTTTGTCGGAAAACTTCTCATCTTGGCTTATCTGTCCTTCGTCTTCTCTTTTTTGAATTTCATTCCAAATATCTTCCCTGATTCTTCTCACGGACACCCTTGCGTCTTCGGTTTTTTGATTAAGTGTTTTTACCAATTCTCGTCTTCTTTCCTCTGTAAGATCTGGGATATTGATCCTTACCAATTGACCATCATTAATTGGATTGAAATTTAATTGGGATTCTCGGATACATTTTTCAATACTAATTAAATCATCTCTGTTCCACGGAGCAATCGCAATCATTCTAGGTTCCGGAATAGTAATACTGGCAATTTGTTTCAAAGAAGTTTTCCCTCCATAATAATCAACCAAAATATCTTCCACTAAAGCGGAACTGGCGCGACCAGTTCTAATTTTTTTCAATTCTTCTTCATAGTAGAGAACGGCTTTTTGAAAATTTTTTTTATTGTTTTCAATCGTTTCCATATATTTTTTATAAAAATTATTTTTGAAAATTTTTTTTATTATCCAATTCAACCGGAAAATCCGACAAAAATAATGTTAGAATTTTGCGGATCAAGCGTTATTTTTCTTATTAACTTTTCATTTTCAAATTGATAATTTTCCCAATTTTTTCCTCCGTCTTTAGATTTATAAATAGCTTTGGCGGATCCATAAAAAATTTCTTCAGAATTTGCGGGACTAATTGCCAAAGCCGACACGGGAAAATTTTTCGGATCATTAAGTGTCAAAATTTCTTCCCAAGTTTCCCCTTTATTACGACTCAAAATAATTCCTCCTTTTCCCGCCAAGTAAACAAAATCTCCGCGCAAAGGATCGTTTACCAAAACTTGAAATTTCTCGGAACTAAAGCCAAAATCCCCCTTTATCTCCTTTGTTTTGGCGGTAATTTCTTCAAATTTTTCACCTTTGTTTTGTGTTCTGAAAATTTTCCCGTCGATTGTGATAAAATAAAAAAGATCGCTGTTTTTTGAGTCTAAGCAAACATCGAGAACCGGTTCTCCTGCCAAATATACTTGACTCCACTGAACGCCTCCGTCCTGACTTCTTAAAATTTCATTTTGATTGGTTGTAGCATAAATAACATTATGATTTTTTTTGTCAACCGTTAAAGAAATCACAATCGCACCTTCCGCCGGACTGGAATAAATTTCCTCCCAAGTCTCTCCTTTATCCGCACTTTTAAAAATTTTCCCGATTTTTTTCCAAACCGCGCTGACATATAAGGTTTTTCCATTTTCCGGATCCACCGCCAAACCATAAACTTTTTCCGATTGAAAATTAGCAAATTCCCAATTTTCCCCTCCATCAGTAGTTCTTAATATTCCGCCTTTTTTAAGTCCGACAAAGATATTTTTAGAATCATAAGGATTTAGCGCCACACTTAAGATATCCACATCTTTAATGTTAGCTTTTCCTATTCCTTTATTCTTTGCCATCCATGTTTTCCCAGCATCCTCCGATTTCCAAAAACTTTTTGAAAATTCAAAAACAATTTTCTTGTTTTGAGAATTTTGTTTTTGAGAAACATCTCCGCCACATCCAGCCAAGAATAATGAGGCGAAAAGAATACACCAAAAAAATATTTTTCTTTTCATATTTTTAATTCTAGCATAGAAAAACAAAAAAAACAACACAGATAAAAATTGAACGACACCCGAACGATTTTTAAAAAACCTTCTCCCGTCACGCCTTCGTTTCGGAAGCCGACAAAATTTGTGTCAACAAAGTTGGCACGTGCTTTTTATTTCTTTCCTATGCTCTTAACCACGCGATAAAATTCTTCAACAGATAATAAAGAATTTCTAGATGCGGCTATTAAGGTGCCACCAGCAACAAAAACTGTTGGATCTTTAGTTAAAACTTGTTCGGGTCCAGACATGCCAAGGCGGTCTAGTTGCGACTCCAAATTTTTTCGAATTGGATCATTTTCAGCAAGTTGTTCTCTTTTCTCTTTTTCAGCTTTATTCAAAGCTACGCAAAGTTCGCCCATATCTATCAAAGCGACTGATTCAGGCATAATTCCAATGTCATACATATCTCCACCTTTTCTGTTTGACCCGCCATAAACGGCAATAATAGTATCAGGAGAGACTCTTTGATATGCAAGATTTGTAAAAGTCAGTGGTGCTAAATTCGGCTCTAGAGAAATTATCATTGGCACTTCTACTGTTTCACCAGTTTTAGGTACTTTAACCATAACCGTAGTTTGTTCAATTTTTTTAAAGTCTTCATTAAATACTTCTAACTCACCCCTAACCATGTCTTTACCCCTCTCAATCGCTTTCTGAAATTCTGGCGATAAATTAACTTGAACTGCCATCATATCTCTTTCTGGATCAAATTGAGAATTCCTACTGGCTTCCTGTTCAATCTCATTTAACAATTGAAACATTTTTTTATTCAATAAATTTTCATATTTTGTCTTTACTTCATTTAGTTTTTGGACACCTGCTTCATTGAGACGTCCATTTGGCAATTTCATCTCGGGATTACCAAAAATTTCCTTGCCTAGCTCTTGATCCCTTATTTTTCCTAAATCAGCTTTAATGGCTGAAAAAAGACCAGCTAAACTTTGAAAATATTTTTCAATATCAGCCTCGCGATATATTCCATAGTCCACTTTATTCACATGTTCGGCCAATAATTGAGCTCCAGCAGGAGATTCTTTTCGCTGGATTAAAGCTTGAATTAAATAGCTTGAAACTATAGAATCTAGATCTCCGTCAGCATGAGACAACGTAGTTGTAACACCTCGATCTTCAATCATTTTCAAAATCTTATCTTTATAATCTACTACAATTTTAGCAGAACATCTAGGCTCTAATTTCTGACCTCTAACTCTAAATAAATTATCAATTCGATGATGATCTATAACTCCTGCAACAATCGTTTCTTCATACGGATCTCCTTTCCCTTCAATTTCAAAATCGCCAGTATCAAGAACAACTTCCCCTTCATTTGGCTCTCGGCGTTGACCTTTTCCTAAATTGGCTTTACATTTTTCTGCGTCAAAGGTCACTTCCTGTGATAATTCTCCTTTTCTCCTTTCGTCAATTGCATGATGATTTTCGTCGGTTATCACGACATCTTCTTGTGATGGTTTGTATTTTTCCATAGACATATTATTATTTAATTAATTATAATTTATTCTTTAGATTATTCTAATAAAGGTTTTATAAATCGCATCTTCGGACCAAATTTCTTTCCTAATTCTTTTGGTTCCGAAGAAACAATAGATATAATTTGCTCTTTTTCTTTGACCGATATTTGCCCGCTAGAAACTAAAGTATCAAGTTTCTCTCCAAAAGCCAAAAGGTTATATTTTTCATCTCTGGGCATAATCTTTTCAACATCTTCTGTGATTAAGACTTTATCTTGTTTTTTCAAAGCTACTAATTCATTTTCCCTGAAAGCGATTCCCCTGTCGGTGTATCGCTTAATAAGCAAAAAGTTATCACGAGATTTAATTAAATTGGCGAAATTGCCTAGATTAGGCTTGCCGTCTGGGCCAAGCGAAGCCATTGTATCAATATATGACGCAACCAAAATAAATTTTTGTTGATCTTCAGAGAATCCAGGTTTTACAAAATGTTCTTCATATGTTGCTGCATTTATTTTGCCAAATTGATAAGCCACTTCGTGTTTACTTATCGCAATAATAATTTCTAGTGGAACTCCCTTGTCTTTTAGCATTTCGCTTGCCTTATTACCATGTTGACCTGCTGACCAATCCCAGCTATACTAAACCAGTACCTAAGAGAGTAGCATTTTGAAAAAACACGAATTTGGCGTAGAATACGGGCAATGTAATTTAAAAA
>PFHO01000041.1 GCA_002782345.1 Candidatus Moranbacteria bacterium CG_4_8_14_3_um_filter_34_16 | reverse complement strand
AGTGGTTAGTGATTGTGATATTGAGTGGGAAAAACTGGAGGAAGTTATTTTAAAAGGTGAAGCGAATGTTATAAGATTTCATCACGAGGCTATGATATTGCCGGATCACGAGTATTTAATGTTTGATCACGAAAATAAAATAGTGGAAGGCGTATCGATGAGGAGGACTATGCAATGGTCACAGAGGCCTCATCTGGCATCTAAAGTTTTTTATCAAAATATGTTAGATAGATATTTTACAGGTGATAAAACAATGATTGAAGATGTTGTTTACGGAAGATTGATTGAGGCTTGCAAGGATGGGATATTGGGATGGTATGATTGGAGGGTTTGGATTTATACACCGGAAGGTGACAATATAAAAAGGAGTTATCACATAGATGGCAGAAAAAAAGACCCTAAATATTAAAGAGACTACCGTTGGAGATAGAAAGATTTTTTATACAGAGGTTTTGTTGATCAAGCAAAATAAACTTTTGGTAAGTATAGCAGAGTTTAAAAGTCAGAAGAAGGCGAGGCAGGATATTAGGAAGAAGATGCAGAAGAAATATGGTAATGCTAAATATAAAATAAAAAAATTATTCTTATTACCACCAGAGTTTGAAATTGAGGAGATTAATTAAAGGAGGAGTAAAGAATTTTAAATTAAGGGAGACAAAAAGATGAGAATAGGTTTATTGGCATACTCTACAAATACAGGACTGGGGATTCAATCACAGGAATTTTATAATCATATTCCTTGCGAAAAGGTGATGTTGATTGATATATCTAAATTCAATGGCTATCAGACGCACCACGAGCGGTTCCCCGGGGCGTTTTGCATCACAAATGGGTTTCCTACTGATGAAGAGATATACGGTTTTGTAAAGGGGTTAGACGTGATTTTCTGTATGGAAACACCATTGAACTATAATCTATACAAAATGGCAGAGGATCGCGGGGTTAAAACAATACAGCAATTCAATTGGGAGTTTTTGGATTATATAAATAGGCCAGAATTACCGAAGCCAACATTGTTTGCGGCGCCATCAAGATGGGAGTGGGACAAATTCCCATACCCAGAAAAAAGAAGGTTGTTGCACGTTCCAGTCAATAGGGAAAAACTACCGCCAAGGGATATCAAGCAGTTTAAAAACTTCTTACATATTATGGGTAATCCGGCCGCGCACGATCGTAATGGAACATTAAATACTATCAGGGCTTTTACAAAAGTTTCAAAGAAAGATATCACATTAACTGTCAGGGTGCAGAATGAAGAGAAGGGAAAAGAATTAAAAAACCTCGTTTCAGGATTAGGTGATAGCAGAATAAAAATAGATAATCGCAACCTTGATAATTATTGGGATAGTTATAATGGGTATGATTTTTTAATTATGTCGAGACGTTACGGTGGTTTATGTTTGCCAATGCAAGAAGCATTGAGTTGTGGGATGCCGGTTTTGATGACAGACATTTCGCCCAATAATGAATTTTTGCCGATGAATTGGTTGGTACCTGCACAAAAGATAAGCCAATTTGAGCCAAGATCAGTCGTTGATATTTATGATGCGCCGGAAAATCTTTTAGCAAAGTATATTATAGAGTTTGCAAATATGAATGAAGAGGAAGCAACGATTGAAAATGATGTTGCAAAGCATTTAGGTGATATATTATCTTGGGAAAAACAAAAACCGATTTATGAAGAATTATTTAATGAGTTAATAAAAAAGGAGAAATAAAAATGGAGTTTAGAACAGCGGAAGTAGTGTTTGACGGACACCCTGATAAATTATGCGACCAGATATCAGATGCGATATTGGATGCATATTTAGCCGAGGATCCTGATTCAAGAGTGGCCATTGAGACAATGGGAGGTCACGGCAAGTTAGTAATTATGGGAGAGGTTACATCAAAAGCAAACATTGAGATTGAAGAAATTGCGAGTCAAGTTTATTCGGATTTAGGTTACAAGGATGAGATTGGTATTTTTACAAATGTTGTGAAGCAATCACCGGATATTGCACAGGGGGTTGATGACGGTGGAGCAGGTGATCAGGGAATAATGGTTGGTTATGCAACAAATGAAACAGAAGAAATGTTGCCAAAGGAACTGGTATTAGCGAGAAAACTTGCAAAAGCTGTAAGTAAATTTAAAGGATATGGGCCTGACGGAAAATGTCAGGTTACGTTAAATGATAAGGGAGAGGTTGAGACTGTTGTTTTATCAGTTCAAACAACAAAAACACCGATCGGGCAGAGTGTAGTAGAGAAGATTTTGGATCATAAAATAAAAGAATATTATTTTAATCCAACAGGTAAATTTGAGGTTGGAGGGTTGATTGCTGATACTGGATTAACAGGCAGGAAACTTGTTGTTGATAATTATGGCCCGCAGATACCACTCGGGGGAGGGGCTTTTAGCGGTAAGGATCCATCAAAAGTAGATAGATCGGCGGCATATATGGCACGGTATTTGGCGAAGAGAATGGTTAAAGAATTTGATTTAGATAATGCTTTGGTAAAAATAGCATATTCTATTGGGGTTGCAGAGCCTGTTATGGTTACTGTTCAAGGTAAAAAAATGGATAGGACTGTAAATATAAATATTGGCGGTTTAAAAAATATACCTGATTTAACACCGCAGGGGATTATAAAATTTCTTGATCTTAAAAGACCGATTTATCAGGAGACAGCAAAATGGGGACATTTCGGAAATAAGAATTTTAAATGGGAACAGATATGAAAACAATTAAAATAAAATGTGCCAGAATTGTGTTTGACGAATTTATAAAGCAATCCCATTGTTCGATGCCACTTTTTATTTTAAGACCGATTAAAAGAATAGACGGGATATATAGGAGGCAAAGATACAAAAAGGCAGAATAACAATAATAGTTCCGGTAACACGGCATTGGGCATTAAAAGGATTGTTCGATTGTTTGGATGCTCTAAAAGTTAACAGGGAAAATGTTGACGGTATTTTTTACGTTGATACAGATGATCCCCGAGTTATTAATCCTTGCATTAAAAAAACAGAAGAGTATTTAAAAACATTCAGGCGTTGGGTTTGTAAGGTATCAGGGAATATGGCGCCGTCAGAAGTTCGGTTACTGCATAGGAGGGACAGAATTGTTGAGGCACACACGAAAATAAAAGAGTTGTTGTTGGATGATTCAAAATATATTTTTGGAGTAGAGGATGACACATTATTCCCAGAGTGGTCAGTTAATGAAATAATGCCTGTTATTGTACGCCCTGATTGTGGCTTTATAGAGGGAGTACAGGTTGGGCGTTGGAGTTTAAAATATGTGGGGGCGTGGAGAGTTGACAAATTAAAAAATCCTAAAAAGATTCTATCAATGCCCTGTTTGGATACCAGAGAAAAGGAAGGAAGATTTATTGAGAAGATTGACGCAGGTGGATTTTATTGTTTTATGACAAAAACAGAATTATATAAAAAGCATAAGTTCAGGTGGGAAGGAGATTGTTTTGGGCCCGATGTTGTTTACGGTTTGGATTTAAGGAAGAAAGGTTACAATTGTTACATTGATTGGTCTTTGGTTACAGGACACAATGATGATGGTTTAGTTTTGTGGTCAGACGAAAAATCGGCGCAAGCGGTGTATAATAAGGTTAGAGGTAACTGGGAAATGGAGAAATGCAATTTTCAGAAGAAATGAAAACGTTTTTAAAAAGTCACGCATCAGATACAGGGTTCAAGTATGCGTTATGTTATAAATGTTTTTTTAGAGGATATTTAAAAGAGATAGAATTGTCGGCTTGCATATTATTAACAAATGCATTGCGTACAAAAATAAAGTTAAGTGATATATTAAAAATTAAGAATAATTATAGAGATTTTTAAAATGATAAATCAAGCAGAAATAACAATCAAGAAAACATCTGATCTTGTTTTGTGGGACAAAAATCCAAGACAAATATCAGACAAGAATTTTATAAAGTTAAAGAAGCAGATTGAAAAGTTAGGAGTTTATAAACCTTTATTAATTAATCAGGATAATATTGTTATTGGTGGAAATATGAGATTGCGCGCATTAATGGATCTAGGAGTTACGGAAGTTGCTTGCTCAAATGTAAAAACAAAAGATGAAACAGAAATGATTGAGTATGCATTATCGGATAATGATAGAGCGGGTGATTATGATCAACAGCAATTGGCAGAGTTGATTTACAACGTTCCGATTGATTTGGAATTGTATCATATTGATGTTGGTAAAACTTACAAACTAAAGGATGTATTGAGTCAATTTACAGAAGATGGGGAAGTGCCGGAAGCCGAGACGGATGAGGATAATATCAAATCAAAAAAAGGTGAGGTTTATTTATTAGGTGAGCATAGGGTAATGTGCGGATCAAGTGATGATCCTGCGGATGTTGCAATTTTAATGAATGGCAAAAAGGCGAGAATGATTTTTACGGATCCACCGTATATGGTTGACTATAAAAGCCCGGGAGGTGGTAGTTATAATTCAGGAAAATATAAACATCACGATGGCAAAATATTCAACGACAATTTGAAAGAAGCAGAAGCATTGGAGTTTTACAAAAAGGTTGCGCAGAACTTATATGATTTTTCAACTGATGATTCTTGTATCTATTGGTGGTATGCATCAAGGAATCAGCATTTTAATAGGGAAGCACTGATGGGGGAGGGTTGGCATATAAGTCAGATAATCATTTGGGTGAAGAATGGACTGGTGTTGTCAAGGGGACAATTATTTCACAGGGCATACGAACCTTGTATGGTTGGTTGGAAGAAAGGCAAGACGAGTTACAAAAACAAACTGGTTACAAATATAAAGGACATTTGGAATCTTCAGATAAACGATTTTGCGGAGTTAGCGGATGTATGGTATCAGCACAGGGACAATATGGCCGACTACGAACATCCAACACAAAGGCCTACAGGTTTGGCAGTCAGAGGATTAAAGCGTTCGTCTCAAATTGGAGATTTAGTTTTAGATTTATTTGGAGGCAGTGGATCAACACTGGTAGCTTGCGAGCAAAACAACAGGGTATGTTACACAATGGAATTGGACCCTGCGTATTGTGATATAATAAGAAAAAGGTACGCAATTTTAAAGGAGCATAGAGATGACTGGGAAGACTATACAAAAAAAGAAAATTAAGAAAGGCAGACCTACTGTATTTACATCAGAGGTTGTAATTAAAATAATTGCGGGATTTCACAATGGATTTAATGATACAGAAGTTTGTTTGTATGCTCAAATTTCAAGGAATGCATTTTATGAAGAGCTAAAAAGAAATAAAGCATTTAGTGACAAAATCACTTATGCAAAAGGTCATCCGAATATGAAAGCAAAAGAACTTGTTATTACAAACATCAATGAGGGGGACGTTGCAACAGCAAAGTGGTGGTTGGAGAGAAAAGCAAAGTCAGAGTTTTCATTAAGGATTGAGCAGACAGGAAAAGACGGGGGATCTATTGCTAACACTGTTGATATTTTTGGTAATGCATTAGACATAAAAGAGGAAGAAGAAAATGACGGAGATGACAAAGAGTCAGATAAAAAGGACGAGGATATTCAACCCGAAGCAACTGGAACTCCTCAAGTATCTTAGAACAAGGATTTATTCTTATCTGTTGTTTGGTGGTGGAGTAGGTGGTGGCAAGTCTTATCTTGGTGCTTCTATTTTTATAAATCTTGCAATGAAATATAATGGTTTAAGGTTTGCTGTTTTTAGAAGGAATATGACGGTTTTGAAAAGGACAACGTATCAGACGTTTTTAAAATATTGTAGGCAGAATAATATTATTGAGGGGCGTGATTTTCATATTAACAAACAGGATATGGTTTGGGAGTTCATTGAGACAAAAAGCCAGATATGGTTTATGGAGGGTGATCACACAAGAGACCCGGACTTTGACAAAATAAAAGGTATGGAATTAACGGCCGCGATGGCAGATGAAGTTAATGAGTTTATTGAGGATTTTTTTGATACGTTGACAACAAGAGTTGGAAGGGAAAACCCGCCAGAGTACAATATCCCAGCATTTATATTTATGACGTGCAACCCTGCAAACAATTGGATTAAGGCAAGGTTTTATGATATTTGGTTAAAAGGAAAGTTGGAAGCGCCTTACTTGTTTATACAATCATTGCCGGAGGATAATCCGTACAATCCCGATGAGTACATTGCAAGATTAAAACAGATGCCGTTGCAGTATCGTAAAAGATATTTGGAAGGATCTTGGGAATATATTGATGATAAAAATTCGTTAGTGTCATTGAGAGTATTGGACAAGTCCATTAGACCTATTGCAGAGAAAAAGGGAACAGATAGATTTGCTTTTGCCGATATAGCAAGAGAGGGGAGAGATGAGACGGTATTTTGTTTAATTGAGGGAGATATGGCCACAGATATTTTTATTCCCGAAATTGAGATTTCAGAGGAAGAGCCAATTTTAATGAAAGTTGCGGAAGCATTTATTGATTATTGTGATAAAAATCAAGTTGGTTATGAAAATGCAGGGGTTGATGGCGTTGGGTTAGGAGCGGGTGTAATTGATAAATGCAGAGAGAAGAAGTTTTTTGTTCAAACATTCAAGGCAGGATATGCGGCTGATAAAGAGATTGGTATTTTTGAAGAACAGCGTGTTGCTGATTATAAAGATTTAAGGAGTCAGGCATATTCGGAAATGGTACAAGAGATGGACGATGGTAAGTTTAAAATATATGAGGGGATACCATTTATTGAAAATCTAAAACAAGATTTGTTGGCTCATAAGGTTTTTTATGAAGATAAAATAACAACTGTTGAATCAAAAAAAATAATGAAAAAAAGATTGGGAAGGTCACCGGATTACTCGGATGCATTGGCAGGCGCGCACTGGTTAAAAGATAGGGAAGAGAATATAATTAATGAAGATGATGTTGATATTTTGTAATGTGATATAATAAAAAAAAGAATAAGGAAATTTTTATATGAAAATAGTACCAAGTTTTATAAGAAATTATTTTGGCAAAAGATGGTTTGGTATTCCCGGTGAATCTGGGGAAGGTTTTGTTGATAATCTTGGGGTACAGCCAGCACAAAATCAGAGGCAAGTTTTACAAGAATATATTGGACTTGCCTCTTTGTGTGTTTCATCAAGGGCAGAGGAAGTTGCATCAATTGAGAATTATGCATATCAGGAGTTGCAAGATGGATCTACAAAACGTCTGCCAAAGAACGAGTTTTTAAAGCTATTAGAAAAACCGAATCCTGAAATGACAAAGTTTGAGTTATTTGAAGCAACACAGTCTTTTATAGATATGGTTGGTGAGGTATTTTGGTATTTTTCATTGGGAGAACAAACAGGAAAGCCAAAGGGTATTTATACAATCAGGCCGGACAGAATGAAAGTTGTTGTTGATAAGGGATATATTGTTGGTTACAAGTTAATGAAGAACGGAGCAGATGGTCAGTTTTTAATGCCCGAAGAAGTTTATCATTGGAAAACATTTAATCCGAATAATGCATATAGAGGTATTGGTATTTTACAAAGAGCATTGGATTATGTTGGCACAGAAAGATTTGCATCAAGGTTTTCATTAAACTTTTTGAGAAACAACGCAACGCCGGCAGGTATTTTAACTCTTGACGGATCAATGAAAAAAGAGGCATTCCAAAAGTTCAAGAGACAATGGCGTGAGGGATTGTCAGGGGCCGAGAATGCGGGGAAAATTGCAATAGTAAGGGGAGCCACAGCAAAGTTTGAGAAGATTGGTTTATCGCTTCAAGACATTGACCTTAAGGCATTAAAAGATGTTACAGCTGATGATGTGTTCAAGATGTTTAAAGTTCCAAAGCCGTTAGTTGGGTTGGCTGATGCTCAAGGTTTAGGGCGTAGTAACGTTGAGACATTAGAATATATTTATATGAAGAGAACAATCAATCCGCAGATGAAACGTATTGATGATGGTTTGGAAAAATTGAATGAGAGATTTTATAAAGAAAATGGCACAATGATTGGACACGAGAATATAGTGCCGGAGGATAAGGACTATGAATTAACAAGACTTGAAAAAGGCACAGACAAGTGGATACAAAGAGATGAGGCAAGAGTCGCCGATGGGCTTAAGCCGGTTGGAGCTAATCAATTGTTCATTGGTTTGAATCAGGTACCTGTTGATTTGGATAGTACAGCATCAAAAGGTGTTGAGAAAAAAGCTCGTTTAATTATTAGAGTTCCGAAAACTCAAAAAAAAAAGGGGGGGATTGACTGGGACGTAACAGATAAGTCAGATGATGCTCCACAGGAAGTTTTTAGAAAAAATACAGTAGAGGTTACCGCTCTTGGTTATGAAAAAAAGTTAAAGAAAGCATTTGTTAAATATTTGTCAGAGCAAGAGGATAAGGTTTTAAGTATTGTTGATCCTAAAAAGAAATTAACAGCAAAGGATTATCAGGACCCTCTATTTGATAAAGCAGAAGAGACAGCAAAATTAATGTTGGCATTAACCCCGATTATAATTACATTGGCACAAGACATTGGAGAGCAGGGAATGACTTTTGTTGGAGCAGATGGGGAATTTATAATGTCGCCAGCATTTGATAAGTTGTTGAAAGACCACTTGTATAAAATGTCATATAAATTCAACGATGAGACGATTGATCAATTATCTAAAACATTGGCAGAGGGATTAAAAGCAGGGGAGTCAAATGATAAATTGGCCAAGAGAGTCAACGGTGTTTATGATGATGCAAAGAAATGGCGCAATAAAAGAGTTTCGCGGTCAGAGACTCATTGGACCGCTGTAAATGCCACAGAGGAGGCTTACAAGCAGTCAGAATGGGTACACTATAAAAAATGGTATGCAAATCCCGGGGCGTGTGAGTTCTGTTTATCGTTTGATGGTAAGACAGAACCAATTGGTCATTCATTCTGGCCACAGGGGAAAGAAGTTGAAGGGACAGAGGGAGGAACATTCAACCCTGATTATGAAACTGTAGAGAATGCACACTTGCATCCAAATTGTAAATGTCAGTTATTGCCAATGGAGTCAAAGGAATGATTAAAAGTATATACTGCCCAAATTGTAGACGCTTTTTAGGCAAGATAT
>PFHO01000053.1 GCA_002782345.1 Candidatus Moranbacteria bacterium CG_4_8_14_3_um_filter_34_16 | reverse complement strand
TTAGTATGGTACAATACAAGGAGAGCGCATCACGCTTTCAAGAATCAGTTTTCTCCAATACAATTCATAATGTCATTGCAAACTAATAAGTATTACAAAAAGAAAGGTTATGTTGCACAGGATGAGCAAATTGTTTTTTCATTTTCATTTTTTAAACAAATTATTGACTATCTAAAACTTCTTTCAGAATTAAACCTTGCTGATATTAACGAACGAAGAATAACTCTTGCAGAAGATGATTTACCAGCAGACGATGAAACTAAAAAGAAAATAAAAACTTTCTTACTTCGAAAAGACGGGCAACAAATAATTGAGGAGTTGCTAAATAGCTGAATCATAACATCAACCGATATTGTAAATATTGGTTATAGAAAAAAGCAATTAGAAATTTTTGACAAATTATTAAATGATCTAGATTATATTGCGATTTATAAAACAGAAAATAATATTACTGATGAAAGATTAGAAATATTGTGGCAACATTTTTTAGCAAAAACGATTGGATTTTTGGTACGGATTAGACTACAAATTTTTAGGAATCTTACAAAAAGAAGCACCTATTTCTAATACTGATTTATTGGGGAAAGACGGAGTTATTGGAGATTTTTTGCTTGGTTGTAATAAATTTACAGTTCTTGTTGAATTGAAGCGACCCGATACGGATTTATTTAAAAATAAAAATCGTTCTAATTCGTGGTCTTTATCTAATGATTTGATTGACACTTTTTCTCAAATACTTGAACAAAAAGTAAGTTGGCAAATACAAGCGGAATCAAATGTAAATAACAATTATAATGATGATGGCGAAATTATTAAGCAAAAACCGTTGACCCAAAAACGATTTTAATAATAGGAAATTCCAACCAATATTTGAGCGAAACAAAGGAATTGCAAATTAAAGCTAAAAGTTTTGAATTATTTCGCAGAGACTCAAGAAATGTTGAAATTGTTACATTTGATGAATTATTTGAAAGAGCCAAATTTATTGTTGAACATAAAGTAAACAAATAGGTGGCGTGCCAGTTTTCAACTAGCACAGCCTCAAACTCTGCCGAAAAAAATCGGGCGAAACCCAAAAAACAAAAGGGCAAAAAAGAAGGGGGGTGGGGGGAATTCCGCCTCGCTCGAGTATTTCGCCGAGCGAGGCGAGGCGGTTATGTCAGATTTCGCTTTTTAAATTTGTGCATCAGATTTGGCAAAATTATTTCAAAAATTTACAAGGGTTTAATTTAGAAGACACAATATTAAAGGCTTATTTGAGCCTTGATTTTTTTAATTCAGCAGACTCTTAGAATTTGTGATATACTTGAAACATAAAAAATAACAATTAAAATGGAAAATAAATTCGGAGAAATAAAAAAAGAAGTTCAGCATCCAAATCCCGTTAGTTTGGATCAGGAGTTAAGAATTTTTAACTTTCATGACAACGATGGCAAAAAATTTGAAGTAGTCACAAAAGAAGTTGGCAACATTGATCAGGTTTATGAAATGCTTGAGAATAATGGCGAAAAAAAGGCAATCGCTCCAAAAGAACTTATCTTGATTATTGATGCATTTAAAAATTGTGCGCAATTAATAAAAAGTTGTAGTGGGAAAGAAGTTCGCAGATCACCCCATCTTTTGATTTCTGGCGGTTTTGTCCGCGATATATTGACTGGGCATATTCCAAGAGATATTGATTTGACCACCAATTTGACTTCTGGCGAGATTTACACTCTAGTGAAAAATTTACAGGGAGTGAAAAGAGTTGGCATTCATGGCGAATCCTCAGAAGTGGTGCGTGTTAAATTTAATAGTGGCGAAGAATATGAAATATCAAGTTTCAAAAATTTTGAAGGAAAAAATAGAACCATTAATCCTGGAGAAGATGCGGGCGCCAGAGATTTCACCGCTAACGCTCTTTTTTACAGTCCGCTTTCCGGGAGAATAATTGACTATGTTGGAGGAATTAAGGACATCAAAGAAAAGCGATTGAAATTTACCGGTAGTGCCGAAAAAAGGATAGAGGAAGATGGAATCAGAATGTTGCGTTTTGTTCGCTTTTTATTCAAAACCGGTTTCAGTCCGGCTGGGGAGGACAAGGCTATTATTAGGGTTTTGGCGTCAAGATTAAAGAATGAAGCCACGGAAAGAATTAAAAATGAGCTTGACAAAATACTGCTACTAGCCCCAGCAGACAGTGCGCTTGGAATGCTTGATGAACTTGGTCTTTTGGAACAGATTTTTCCGGAAGTGAAGGCTCTGCAAAATTGCGAGCAGAGACCGCCCTTCCATCTTGAAGGAAATGTTTTCAATCATACTATGTTAGTTGCGAAAAAATTGCCCCTAAACGCAAATCTACGCCTCAAGTGGGCTGCGATTTTTCATGATATTGCCAAACCGGAAACAAGAGAAGAGACAGAAAAAAAAGGTAAAAGAAAAGTTAGTTTTTTGAAGCATGATCAATTGGGGGCGGAAAAAGTAGGGACCATTTTGAAAAGAGCGAGTTTTTCAAATAAAGAAATTGAGGAACTGAAATGGTTGATAGCCAATCATCAAGCTCTGTTTCAACAGGTGTCCGGTCGAATCAAAGAAGCTGGCTCAGCCAATTTGGATCGAGCCAAAAATCGAGCCAAAGCGGTTTTCAAAAAAATGATTATGGACAAAGGTATTGATTTGATTGAAGATTTGGTATGTTTATCTATTGCCGATTTGGGTGGACAAATTTCCGAAAAAGATGATGGTGAGTTAGACCAAAAAATTATCAAAGAAATATTTTTTGAAACAAAAAAAGAACTTGAAGAAAATAAGGAAAATGGAGTTGATTTGAAAAAACTTGTTAATGGTAAGATTATCATGGAAACACTCAAACTCAAACCGGGTCCGGAAATTGGCAAAATCCAGAAACAAGTTTTGGACATATTGCTTCAATCTGGCGAAAACTTCAGTGATGAAGAGTTAGCCAAAAAAAGAATTAGAGAGTTAATTTTAAAATTAAAAGCTTAGCGGGAGACGAAAAATAAAAATCAAGCGCTTAATTTGCGCTAAAACTTGGTAGTAGCGAAAAAATAACAAAAATTGTATGCTTGCAGAGTGGATGAATTAGATTTTATATCAGAGAGGACTAGTGTGAAATATGAGGATTTAATAAAAAAAATAAAACACGATTTCATCTAGTTTAATGTTTAGAGTTTAAAATTGTTGGTGTTGTATAGTATAATAAAATTGAGATATAAAAACAAAACTTTAAAAAAAGAAAAGCAATTAATTTTAACTATCAAAATAAAAGCGAGATAATTATTAGAATAAAAACAAGATAGCTATTTATAAGTCTAAATCTCCACTTACTAATTTCATTGACAGTCGCATTATTATAATTAAAATAAATTTTAATTTACCTCAGGAGTGCAAAATAGAGTGGACTTATACATAAAATTGACAAATAGAAAAAAATCGTGTATAATTAGAACGTAACATAAAAAAACGGGTGAAAAAACACGCGTTTTTTTGTTTTTAATTATTAATTCCTCTTAAAAGGGGGCAAAAAAAATGGAAAAAGAAAAAACTCAATGCACTTGTCCAGAGTGCTTGAAAAGAGAAAAAGAATATAATGAAATGGAAGAAATTAATTTGGCGGTTCTTATCGCTTTAGTTCCAGTTCTTACCGTTACTCTTTTTGGAAATATTGGCTTGTTCTAAAAAGAGATATTCCTTTCGCTCATTTTGTGTCATTTTTTTCAAAATAAAAAACCTAAAATTTTAGGTTTTTTATTTTGAAAAATTTTTTTTTGGAATAAACTACCTCACAGCAAGCTGGTGAGGTATTAACGGAAGTTAATCTCTATTAGTAGATTGCGAGATTTTTATTAATTCCTCCCGAAACAAAGCTTCGGAGAAAATTTAACTCATTTTGAAGATCCTGCAAACTTATTAGGTTTAAAAAATCAGATAATCTATCTTAAATAATCAGACATAATAATCAAGATCTAGAAACATATTTCCCCTCTTGAGTGTTAACTATCACTTCATCGCCCGCTTTGACAAAGAGAGGAACAGAAATTTTGACCCCTGTTTCCAATTCAACTATTTTCCCACCACTGGAAACTGAGTTTCCCTTGATTCCCGGAGGAGCATTGATAACTTTCAATTTCATTTTTACTGGAAGTTCAACATTTATAGGAAGACCGTTAAAATTTAAAATTGTAACTTCAGTTCCTTCTTTAAGATAGTTGATGTTATCTCCCAAAACTTCTTCAGAAAGAGAAAATTGCTCATAATTTTCACTATCCATAAAATTATAAACTAAACCATCTTTATAGGTATATTGAGCCTTGCTTTTAGCGACATCCGCTTCAAGAACAGATTCTGCTCCTTGAAAAGTTTTTTCCATAACTGCTCCAGTAATCAAATTTTTCAATTTTGTTCGCAAAACTGATCCAGCTCGTCCCATTTTGGAATGTTCATGAGACAAAACTAAAAACGGAACATCACCAATAACAATGTTTATCCCTGTTTTAATTTCATTTAAAGTAAGCATAAATAATAAAATAACTATTGAACAACAAAAGGAACCAACCCCATAATTCTAGCTTTTTTTATAGCGTTGGAAAGAGCGCGTTGATGTTTAGTGCAAGTGCCGTGTTTTTTAGGTGGATAAATTTTTCCTTGCGAGTTCATAAAACGTCTAATAAGATAAGCATCCTTAAAATCTATTTGGTCCATTTTATTTTGACAAAAATGGCAAATTTTTTTTTCATTAGAGACATTCATATTTCCAATTTTTAATTTCATCCAAAAAATTTTGGATGAAAAATAATTTAATTTTAATTATTGATCACAAACTCTTTAAAAAGGAACATCTTCAATTTTGACCTCATCTTCTTCATCTAAATTAATTGTCGGTATATCCTCCTCAGAAATTTCTTTTTTTTCTTTCTTTTCGGGAGTCGCAGGAGTGCCGGAAGTTTGATAGCCTTGTCCGCTTTGTCCGCGAGATTTTTGTCCCAATTGCATATTTTCAGCCACAATCTCCGTTGTTCTTCTTTCAGTTCCGTCTTTAGCGGTATATTTTCTAGTTTGCAAACGACCTTCTATATAAACCTCCTGACCCTTAATTAGATATTGACCGGCTATCTCCGCCAATCTAGACCATAAAACTATATTGTGAAATTCTGTTTGATCTTGGCGTTGACCATTTTTGTCTTTCCAAAAACGGTTAGTAGCAATGCTTAAAGAAGCAACCGTTTGTCCTCCGGAAGTGCTTCTCATCTCCGGATCGCGAGTTAATCGTCCAACTAAAAAAACTTTATTGACATTCATAGTGTTTATAACATAAAGTATGAAACAAAAAATATTTGTTACAAACTAAATGTTTTTTAGTAAATTAGATATTTAATATCTCCTCTAATTTTTCGTCAATGTCAACACTAACAGATAATTTTTTTTCAGACACAATTTCAGACACAGTTCTATGATTTTTTTCTTTTGTTTTAACTAAAGATTCCTTTTTTAGCATATTTTCTCGAGAAGAAATCATTCTTTTTTGTTTTTCCTCTTTTTGAATCGCTTCTTGAATTCTTTCTTCTTTTGTTTTAAGCTCAGGAAGATCGGATGCTTTACTAATCATAAAACGCAAAACATCGGATTTTAGATTCATTTTTAAATTTATTTTTTTCAATTCTGCACCTTTTTCCAGCTCAAACCTTTGAGCAAAATAAGTTCCGCTAGTTTCATGTTTTATTTTATAAGATAATTTTCTTTTCTCTCTTGTTTCTTTTTGCTCAAAAACTCCTCCATTGGAAATAACTATATCTTCCACTTCTTTTTTTATTCTTTCCAGATTTGCTTCTTGTGAAGAGCCTAATAAACAAAAAATTTCATAACGCATAGTGCTAAAATTAAAACACAAAATATGAAACGAAAAAAACCTGTAAAAAGTTAAACTTTTCTTTGTTTCAGATTATTTGTTTAAATAAAAAATTAAAATCCGTTTCAAGAATGTCCCCATTGACGGATATACGACTTTTCTGTCCTAAAAACACTCAGGCGGAAAAGTCTTCGGACTTTCTCAATTTGTTTCAGTGTAAAAGAAAATGAATAAAAAGTCAACGATTGCGACGCATCGTCTAAAATAACACCACGATCCTAATTAATTTATCCTCCAGAATGACACAAAATCTATGATAAAGTATTGCCTAACGCGGACAGTCCGCATTGAAATTCATACTAAAAAAGTTTTATTCAAATATACAAACTCGTTAAATTAAAGACTAATGATATGCTTTATTTTCGCTTTTTTTGCTTCTTCGTCCAACCAAACGGAAATAGCGTCAAAACGAAAATCCATTTCTTCCATTTTTTTCTGTCTGATATAATATTGAGCAATTTTGGATAATTTTCTAATCTTGGAATAAGTTATATTTTCTTCAGGAAGAGTTTCCCCAAATTTTTTCAAATTTCTAGTCTTTACCTCCACAAAAACCAATTCTTCTTTATCTTTATCCAATGCCACAATATCCAGCTCTCCCAATCTTGAACCGGAATTATTTTGAAAATTCGTATCCAAAATTTTATAACCTTTTTTTTTCAAATAATCAGTTGCCACCTTTTCTCCAATATTTCCAATTTTTTTTCTTAAAAATGAAATCATACAACAATTATAGCAAATATTTCGTTTTTTGAGAAAAATTAGCCAATAAAAAAACACCTTGATGGTGATATATATAATATTGCATTAGAAAACTAGGTATGGTAACCAGGGCGTTCAAAGCCCAAAATAATAAAAATTAGCTAGAACGCCCCAGTGTTTGTCGCACTAACATGTAGACCGGCAAACACCTAGCCCGGGTGAGGGCAATGCGTATCCATCCGAAAAAATAATTCAAATAAATTTTATTTTTTTGGATGGATACGCTTTTTCAATGTTTATTGGATCTCATGTATTTTATGTACGACTATTTAACTCTATTTCTGACTTTTTTTAGAGTTTTTCTTCTGCCATCCTCCGGCATTTCGCCTTTGGTTTTATTAAAGAACTACTTTTTTTGTTTTTATTTTAAAAAAGTTTTTTTGTTTTTGTTTTTATGTCCTCTGGTCAGAATACAGAGGCGGTCTCTGCGCGTTGGCAAAGACACTTGGACAGCAGAGTAGTTTTCAATCGCAAATAGGGGGAAATTGCGATTGAAAACTACTCCGCCATTCTTATGATTAAGTTTTCAAAGAATGTTTTTACAAAAATAACTCAAATACAATTCAATTATAGCAAAAATATACTCATCAGTCAATATCTTTGTCTCTTTTCATCCATTTTAAAAGAAAATAAATAATAAATGGTCTTTTTCTTAAATTTTTATTTTTTATATTTTTAAAAAAGTCCCTTCACTTTTATCAGTTACCCTTATTTTCAACAACTTATCCACAAGATACTCCACTTTTTTTACTTTTTTTGTTATTTTACTTCATTTTTTGGATGAAACAACAAATCCAAGACAGAATGCTCCACCAAACTGCTACTGCCTAAAACTAAATAATTTTTATAAACAGTATAATCCAATGATAATTTTTTGTCAGAATTAGCGTTTATATATCTAATATCATAACCATCATAACCCGAAGAATTAAATTTATTATTTTCAAAATCTTTTTCATAATCTAAGTAGATAAAATCCATTTCACTTAATAGCCTATTTTCCAGCGATAAAAGTTTGCTTTTTAATTCCATATCAGAATTATTTTTAAGTGCAACAACTAAACAAATTTTTATATTTCCTTCTTCATTTTGCATAAAAAGACTAAAATCAGATCCGATATAATTTCCCGCCTCCTCAATTAGCAAAGACGCGCCAATTTTACGAGAAAAAAATTCAAAAGAAATCGGATTATTTTGTTTGTCCGTCAGAGCAAATTCTATAGGAGAAGAGGCTTTTGAACGCAACACATCTTTTGTTTTTTTTGAAATAACTTCTTTTATCCCCTCTTTTTCCAAATTATTGATATCAAAACTAAAATAATTGGCGCTATCCAAAGAAAAATTGGGCAATCTTTCTCCTTCGCGCTTAGGGACAACCGACTCCGCTTTGAAATCTTGCGGGATAAATTTTTCTAAAACACTTTCAATGCTAGCTTTGGTAACCCAAAAATATATACTTAAAAAGCCAAAAACTGAAAAAATAAAGATAGAAAAAGCTATTTTAAAGCATCTTTTCAAAATATATCCAAAAGAATGAATATTTTCAATCAAAAGCCTGCCGTCTTTTTTGACAGTTACCTTGTTATCTTCCTTTTTATTTGGAGGAATATTTTCTTGAAGATGTTTATTTTCTTGTTGAGATTGCGGTAAAATTTTCGGAATTCTATATTTTTCTAAAATATTTGGCAATACTGTTCTCTTTTCAGAATGCATAGGAATGCTTTTCTGTTTTTCAATTTCAATAGCAGACCCTTTTATTCCTCTTGCCTCTTCTTTTTCAACGTTAGAAACATTGTTTGATTTTATCCTATCTATTTTGTTTAAAAAAGGGCTAGGAGTTAGATTTGAAACAATTGTCCGATTTTTTTGAGAATAATTTTCGGATAAATTGGGCTTATTAACAATAGGAGTGAAACGTGGAATTTTTCGAGAAGAAGAAGGAAGAAGAGGAAGAGGAAGAGATAACTCCGGCTTTGAGTTTGAAACATCTTTAAATGTTTTTTTAATCGGTATTTCTTTTAGTGACGTTTCTTTGAAAATAGATGCACCTTTTGATAAAGAAGCATTTTCAGATGGAATAATAGAATTTTTTTGGGAAATATTGGAAGAATGCAAAAATATTCTAGGAGGAGTAACAGACTCTTTTGGATAATTCTCACTAGAAAAATTATTCACGCCCTCACTAGAAAAGCTAACATTTTTCAAATCTTTTTCTAGAGTATGAACAATCGCATTTTTAAGATTTTCTCCTAGGTCAGCTGTTAAACTATTATTTTTATTCATAAAAAGTTTTATTTTTCAACCAAACAAACTCCATAATAAAAAAGTGGAAAGAAATTGCCACCTCAATTTTACAATATAATTCAAAATATGTATAGTTACCCTTTTAATTATCATATTGATTTGTTATTCGGCTACATTATTCATATATCTTCATACTGTTTAATCATTACTTGTTAGAAATTAGAGCGTTGTTTACAATTCTGTAGGATAAAAATATTCAATCAGTTTTTCTATGGGTGTCAGATTATCAATTCCTTT
>PFHO01000044.1:7488-9951 GCA_002782345.1 Candidatus Moranbacteria bacterium CG_4_8_14_3_um_filter_34_16 | reverse complement strand
AAAGCTTGCGCGCTAAACATCTTTATATTAAATGCTTGGAATTTAACGATGAGGTAGGCCAAAAGAGCAACAAATATCGGCATACCAAAAAGACCAAATTGAGAAATTTCCCAGTTATCCATAAAACTTCCCATAATGTTTCCCCATGAAAAGGATAACAAAAATAACAATAGTCCTAGGGTAATTAATATTATTTGTTTTTTTTCATCTCTATTGTTATTCCCAAAATAACTAAATAAAGAATAAATCAAGATTGCTATGGCTGAGAATATTTCAACAAAATATGTGTAATAAGTTGCCATAAATCCTTCAGTAGCATCACCTGTTGCTATCATTATTCCTGTTATTGTTCGACTTGTTGGCAATAAAATAATAGTAGGTAAAATAAAAATGCAAAGTATTAACTTTAAATAAACTGGCAAATCTTTTTTACTTATAAAAACATAAATGAAGTAAAAACTTGCCAAATATAATAACACTTCCAAAAGAATTGACAATGACCAAAAAAATAATATCACATAACTCCTATTATCAGCCCACTGAATGATATCTATAAAAGACCATAGTGAAAACATCAAAAAAATAAAAAACAATATTGCACTCTTTAAACTATAATAATCTCTAATCAAAACATAAACACCAATCAACATAGCTAGAAAAATTGCAGGAAAATGAGAATAATAAAGAAGAGTAGGAACATTGCTTGAAACAATGAAAAATTTAGAGGCTTCCCAGTGGCACAAAAGTGTTTCCATTTTTTTATTTTAAAAATATTTTTTAACCTTTTTATATTGAACGTAACAAATTGTATTATAACACATCTGTGCAGCAACATATTCAGTCAACACATCATCTTTACGAGGAGCTACTTCAACTATATCCGCCCCACTATATATTTTTCCCTAGCTAATTCCCTAATCAACGCTGATGCGTAATTCCAATCTAATCCTCCTGGCACAGGCGTTCCAACAGCAGGAGCGCAAGCTGGATCTAGTCCATCCATATCAATAGTTAAATAAATCCTATCTGTTTTTATCGATTTTACAATCTCATCAATACTGAAATTATTCTCCTTAACCCCCCATTCAAATATTTTCAAATTCTTTTCTTGAGAAAACTCATATTCTTCTCTGGAATAATCTCGGATACCAATCTGCACTGTTTTAAATCCAAAATCAATTGCCCTTCGCATAACACACGAATGAGCATATTTGCTGGGATTTTTATCATTATATTCAGAATCATCATCACGCAAATCCATATGAGCATCAATTTGAACAATCGTCACATCATTAACTAACATAATCTGAGATAAACACTTAAATACACCAATAGATACGGAATGATCTCCTCCTAGCATCAAAACAAAATTATTTTGATTATGAATAAGCTTATATTCTTTTGCTATTTTTTCTATTAATCCATCAAGTGAAAGTTTATTTAGATTTTTTAGCTCCTTATGTCCGATTTTAATAAGATAGGCTGGCTCTGTTTTAGTAAATCTTTCAAATAACTCCACTTTCGTATTTAAGCAGTTGATGATTTCTTTTGGTCCTTTATTAGCTCCTTTTCTGAATGATGTAGTTGCGTCATAACCAACACTCAATATAACATATTCAGCCTTTTTTAAATCCTTACAATTTATTATTGAATCAACCATTCTAATTATTAATATTTCTTTAAAAATTCCTACTACCATTTTATCAAGAAATTCATTTCTTTCCAACCTTAAATTAAATTATAGCACTATTTATAAAAAAAAGACAAAAAAATATTATTCGTAACAAATCACTATACATCAAAATGAAAGTTTTATCTGATTTTCATAAATATCTTTGATTCACTGAGCACTTTTATTTTTTATATATTTATCACACAAGTTTTTCTACTATTTGTAAATAAAAAAATTTAGACAAAAAAAGGCGGTGAAAATTGATTTCACCGCCGGCTAAAAGCTAACCATCATCACGGCTATAATTATAGCCGTGATACCAAAAAATTTTGCCCAAATCCTTCCTACCTGATCTGCATGGACTTCCTCGACAAGTCCATTCAGTTTCGCCTGAAGATTCCAGAGTTTTCTCGGAAACAAGGCGATGGTAGAAAAAATCACCAGCATTGCGCCGGATATTACTAGCACAAATACTGGCTGGAAACAATATATTGTCGAGACATAATATGACTCAGTCATTGACAATGCCAGTTCTTGGCTAAGTGCTCCAAGAAACTCTAATGTTTCCATAATAATGAAAATGAAAAAAAATCTTCTGCACAGAGCTGTTAAACTCTGCATTTTTTTCATTTTTCGAACAATGACATATGAACAACCGATCGTAAAACACCCACAGGAAAATACACAGAAAATGGGAATGAACGGTGCATCTTCATAAACTTTGTTTTCGATTATAATGCAAATCGAAAGACAAATTGAAGCCAAAATCTTGGACATTGTTTTTTTGCCAA
>PFHO01000044.1:0-7447 GCA_002782345.1 Candidatus Moranbacteria bacterium CG_4_8_14_3_um_filter_34_16 | reverse complement strand
ACGAATGCTCCTATGAAAGCCAAGACTACCCCGATCCACTGATAGACCGTCAGAACTTTGCCCAGCACGAGAACTGCAAGCACTGGAACAAATACAGCCGTCAGATTGAATAGGGCTTCAATGAAAACAACATCAGCCTTTCCAGACATCACTGCCCGAAAATAAAAATAGTTGGAGAGAGAATAAAAAAACCCTCCAATAAACGCCAGCTCAAAAAGATTTTTGTCAATTTCGGAAAATTGACTTAACACAAGCTGGAATTCCCCTTGCCAAGTTACCCAAACGAGCAGAATTGGCAATGCAACGATTTTAAACATACAACTAATCGCCGCACCGTCCCACTCATTTTCATATACGCCCTTGGCGAAGTAAACATCCACAACATTCACTAGTGCATTAGCGAAAGGTGAAATAAGTGCTAAAATCAACCATAATGGAATATGCATTTCACCCTCCTATTTTGTTTTTAAAAAACTCACCACAAAGCACAATGCTAAGTGACTTTTAATTATACACCTATACACCTAAAATGTCTTCCTGCCAAACGCAATAATATATCATTGGTTTATTTCATATAAAACGCTATGCACCAAATATCAAAAAATAAACAACAAAAAATCTTAAGTTGATCTGTTCAGTTTAAGAAACTAAATGAAATAATTTTTTTGAATTTTTCTTGATTTAATCCAGTGTATCTTTATTTTTATTGAAAAAGTTTCGCTAACTCGTGTTTTTTTCTGTTTTTCCAATCTCCTTTATGATAAATATAGCTAGTTATTAATGGCAAAACGGCTGTTGCTTCAGCAAAAACCATTTGCTGATTATCAACGCTTACCTTACCCCAAGATTGAGCTTCTTCTAGAGTTGAGCTTGAGCACGCTCCATCTCTAACATCAGCTACAGTAATCTGAATTGCATATTTATGCATAGGCACAGATTTTCCTTGAACTTTAGCACAAACCACTGTATCTTGTAAAAAATTTTTTGGTGTTCCACCTCCAACAATAAAAATACCCGTTTCTTCCGCATTAATCTTAATATCCGTTAATTCCTTAAAATCTTTTACACTATCAATTGAAATATGTTTATTAGGATTTTCTATTTGATTAAGAACCAGGCCAAAACCAGCGCTACTGTCTGAAAAAGCGGGACAAAATATTGGCACGCTATTTTCAAAACAAGTTTGCACTAAAGAATTTTTTTTCTTTGAATATTTTTTTAAATATTTACCCATCTCTCTAATAAACTCCCGAGAAGAATAAACTTTTGGCTCTAAAGAATCAGCAATTTTTTTTATAGTCAAGTCACATTTTTGCAAATTTTCTTCATCTATAAAAGTATCATATATTCTATCAATATATAAATCATTGAGTATACTATCATCAATATTATAACTTCCACGATAATGCTTAAATCCTAACGCTTCAAAAAAATCCATATCAACAATACTGGCTCCTGTCGCAACGACAGCGTCTATCATGTTACTTTTTACCATATCAACATAAACTTGCATACATCCAGCAGCACTGGTGCTTCCAGCCAAAGCTAAAACTATTACACAATCCTTGTCTTTAATCATTTTTTCAAAAATTTCACTGGCACGACCCACCTCTCCAGCGGTAAAAGACATGCCTTGCATTGCTTTAATTATCTTTGTTGAATTAAAATTTTTTATGTCAATATGTTTAATTTTTTCCCTAAGTAAATCAGATTTTTTCATATAGTCTATTTATTAATTAATAAATAAATTGTTACAAACTAAAACGACTAAGATTTAACAAATATTTTCTACAGGATATTCTGTTCCTCTTATTACAAAATTTTCTTCTATTTTTTTAATACCAAACACTCCCGTAAAATATTTTTTTATAAATTCTCTATTTAATCCATTTTTGCAAGTATAAACATCAATGCTAACAAATTTTCTAGCTGGAAAAGTATGAATACTTATATGGCTCTCTGCTATTACCACAAACCCACTCCAGCCACCTGGATCCTTAATATCGTTATCTTGTGCTTCAAGAACGTATGGATCACTTAATCTCGTCATTCCTAACTGATGAGGCAATTCTACGAGTGCTAACATGATAAGATCTTTATCATTCAATCTTTCATAATTGCCTCCATAGCAATCGAGCATATAATGCTCACCAAAATTACAAATATTTTTCCTACCCATTTTTTTTGTATACAGTTAAAATTATTAAATTTATAACTTACTATAGACTAGCACAAAACAATTCATCTGTCAACGAAAGATTTTACCTTTTATTTTGCAAATCCGCCCTATCCAACAAAAAAACGCCACAACGGGCGTGAAACTATTCAACTTAATTCTAAATTTAAACCGCAATCACTCACCAGTATAACTGGCGAACTAAAAATTACCTGCTCGTAATTTTGATTTTTGCGAAAAGCAAACATATGGTTTTTCCGTCCCCTTTTTTTTCTATAATAGTATTGTAGTATGGAAATTGAATGAAGTCAAGAGGATGTATAAGTCCACCCAACTTTACAATTATAAAAAACTCTATATAATATGAATTTGTGCAATTTAATTCCTCCTTCTCCATGTTCCTTTTGAAGAATTGACGCTGGATAATTTTATATTGAATATTCCAAAAGTTTCTTTTTTATTTTTTCATCTTCAACTTCAAAACCTTTCATAAAAATAATTTTCTCCGAATAGTCAATATCTTCAAAATATGCCAGTTGAACACGAAATTTTTTTTCATCAAATTCCAAACCGAAAATTTCTTTGGATTTTTCAATTATTGGATCAATTGAACCTAAACTTTCAGCAATAAAATACAAATCCACATAATCTTTCCATTTGGCGCGCCTCCCTAGCACATAAGCTTTCATTGCAGAAAGGGTAACAAGATCCGGCAATGATATTGTCCCATCCAAATCCTGGGAAAATTTTATCCCAAAAGGATAGTTAAAAAAAGTAAATTTTATCCCATCAACTATCAAAGTATATTCGTCTCTATTGTCAACAAGAACCGCGTCTATTTTTCCAAATTCTAAAATTTTTTTTCTTATGGATAATGTTTTAATTTCTTTTGGCGAGGCTAAATCAAAATCAATTGATTGCCGATGCCCTAGATAAAATGCGATTGCCGTTCCGCCAACCAATCCAAAATCATCTGAAAATTTTTTGAGAAACTTTAAAAAATCAGCTTGTTTTTCTGACAAAATTTCACTGTGCATATTTTTTGAAATAAAGCTCAAAATAGTTTTTTATTTCCGGACGATAATTATTTCTTTTCCCCGCTATTTTTTTTCTAAAAATTGAAGCAGTCTTTTTTATACCTAATATCTCAATCAATTCTTGCGTATCTTGCCAATTTCCGAAATTCAAAACAACCTCTACAATCGCTTCTTCGGAGAGGTTATCAAGATCCCGAATATACCAAAATAAATATGGTTTTTTTTGGACAAAATTTCTGATTTCCATGCTTTGATTATAACATAAAAGCTCCAAAAATTAAACCTAATCTTCCTCTTTTCTGCATTTATTCAACACTTTACAAAAAGAAATTTACGTTAAATTTAACGAAAAGAAAACTGCAACCAAATGCGATTAAAAAAAATTAGCCACATTTTTTATATTTTATAAATTCCCGCGCCCTTATAGGCGGATAATTCTCGCTACGCTAAATAAAATTTGCATCTTTATAATATAACCAAAAATTTTATCATAAGATCTATAATCTCAAATCAGATTCTTTTTTGTCAAAAATCGCTTTAATATCAAAAATCAAACCGCTATCTTTTTTGGCAAATTTTTTTATTTTGTTAATCCCCATATTGATAAATTTTTTATGAGCTACAGCCAAAATTATCAAATCATAATAATTTTCGTTCGGCTTCTCAATCAAATCAACTTTTTTAACCGTTTTCACTTCTTTTTTGTCCACAATCGGATCATAAAAATCAACTTCTACGCTATATTTTTTCAATTCTTTGGCTATATCAAACGGTCTGGCATTTCTAATATCGGCGCAATTTTCTTTGAAAGAAACCCCCATAATAAGCGCCTTTGACTTTGCGGGATTGACTTTATTTTTGCACATCTTGGTCACCACTTTTTCAGCGATAAATTTCGGCATTCCATCATTCACTATTCTTGCATTTCTTGAAACTTCCATACTGTATCCAAATTCATAGGCTTTATGAAGCAAATAGTAAGGATCAACTCCTATGCAATGTCCGCCAACAAGACCGGGAACGAAAGAAAGCGCGTTCCATTTTGTTTTCATAGCGGCCAAAACATCTCCCATTTCTATTCCCATTTTTTCCATGACAACAGAAACTTCATTCATAAAAGCTATATTGATATCTCTTTGTGTATTTTCAATAACTTTGCAAGCCTCCGCAACTCTCATATCTTCAACCAAAAAAGTGCCGGCAACAATAATTTGTTTGTAAACACTGTCAATATATTTCCCTGCTTCAATATTTGAACCGGAAGTAACTTTTACAATATCTTGAACGTTGTTGTTATCCGCCGGACTGATTCTCTCTGGACTGTATCCGGCAAAAAAATCTTTATTATAAACCAACTTTGACTCTTTTTCTAAAACAGGAATGCATATCTCTTCCGTCGCACCCGGATAGACTGTAGATTCAAAAACAACCACATCTCCTTTTTTTAGAATTTTTGCAATCAAAGAACTTGCTTTTATTAAAGGAGTAAAATCAGGAATTTTGAAACGATCAACTGGCGTAGGAACTGCAACGATAAAAAAATTATATTCCTCAAGATCCAAAACATTATCGGAAAAAATAAGCTTTTTCGCGCTTTTGATTTCTTTTTCGCTTATTTCCTTTGATTTGTCTTTATATTTTTTTAGATCAGTTATTCTATTTTTATTTATATCAAAACCAAGAGTTTTGATTTTTTTTCCAAAAGCGACCGCGAGAGGCAGTCCCACATAACCCATACCGATAATCCCAATTTTCGTATCTTTTATTGATTTCATAATTTTTTTAGAAATAAATTTTATAAACTTTCTCAAACTTATACTCTAAATTTTCATTGGCTACAAACAAGCTCATTCGCCCTAAAAAAAATCAAATCGCCATTTTATACATGGAAATTCAATTTGAAAACTAATTATTTTTTTGTATTTTTAAATTGTATTTTTAAATTCACTCGCTTTCAACCGGATTTTCTGTTTGACTGGTAACGTCGGCATCAACTTCCGCATCGTCTCCCGTCGGAAAAAGATTGATTTGACTTTCTTCTCCGGAATTTTCCGTCTCAATATCTTCTTCTTGTTCTTCTTGTTCAAGACAAGCTTCATCTCCTTCTCCACATTCCTCCTCATCAAGACCTTCTCCTTCAGATTCTTCAGGAGGATTATTTCTAAGATATTCTTCCGGATCATTGCACTCCGCTTCTTGCTCTACCGCCGTTTTCTCATCGCATAAAATTTCTTTGCAATCTTTTTCCTCTGGTTCGCATATCCACGGCTCGCAATTTTCGTCCTTTTCCGGATCGCAATCAGGAATTTTATTGGCTTTTCTTTGCACAACCTTATAATACCAAATATTTTCTTCCGGATCTTCCACACAAGCTTCCCCTTCCTCATTTGAATTGGGATCGCATTCCCAAATGAAACATTCTTCCGTTTCCGGATCGCAATCAGTCTGAGCTTCAATGATATAGTCTTTTTTCACCACTATCCTCCAATAAGTTGCCACTATTGATCCAATTATCAGAAGAAAGAAAACAATAAAAAATATTTTTGATTTTTTATCCATTTTTTTTGTTTTTAAGCCGACTTAGCTAAAATTAATTTTTCCATTTTGACAACTCTATTTTCCAATTTGTTAAATTCATCCCGATCAACTTTTTCCGAAAGCTTATGTTTTATTTCCGTAATGTCATCTTGCATTATTTCAAGCCTACTATCAATACCATCAAGTCTACTCGTTGTTTCTCCGTGTTGCTCTCCTATAATTCTAATTCCGTCATTTAGTTGTTCAAGCATTGACATTACCTCGTTCGCTTTATATGTTTTTTCTTCATTCATATTTTTAAAACTCGTTTATTTAAACCACTGAATAATGCTATTTATCAAACTGGACTTATTTTGGCATCTCATAAATAAGCCAATTTATAATTTTTTAGATCCAAAAACGAGTTTGAGATGATAATTCTCCAGTTGTTTCTCTATTTTTATGTATTTATTTTACCACTCTCAATTTTTTCGTCAATTGATATTTTTATTTTATTTTTTCAATCTCTTCCAAAAGTGCTGATAAAATCTGATCTTCCTTGACTGATTTTATCACATGGCCTTTTCTAAAAATTGCGCCCATTCCTTTTCCACCCGCTACGCCAACATCAGCTTCACGCGCTTCCCCGGGACCATTAACTACACAACCCATTACGGCAACATGAATATTTTTATCCATCTCCTTGACCGCTTCCTCCACTTTTTTTGCCAAAGAAATCAAATCAATTTGCGTTCTTCCACAAGTTGGACAGCTGGTAACCGTCACTCCTCTTTTCCGCAATTTTAATGATTTTAAAATTTCCCAAGCCACATCAATTTCATCCAGCGGATCGGCAGTCAGCGAAACTCTAAGTGTGGCGCCAATCCCATCATAAAGCAAAATTCCCAGTCCGATTGAAGACATAATCGTCCCGCGAAAAATCGTGCCGGCTTCCGTCACTCCGATATGCAAAGGATACTTTACTTTTTTAGCCAACATACGATAAGCCTCTACCGTTCTTTCAATGTCTGAGGCTTTGAGAGAAATTAAAATATCCTTAAAATTATGTCGCTCCAAAATTTTGATATGCCTCATTGCCGACTCTACCATTCCTTTGGCAGTTACTTTATTTTTGTATTTTTTGAGAATTTCTTTTTCCAATGACCCGCCATTAATTCCAATTCTAATTGGAACTTTATTTTTCTTGCACGCCATCACCACCGCTTTCACTTTTTCTTCCGATCCAATATTGCCGGGATTTATTCTAACTTTGTCCACGCCTTGCGCAATAGCTTCCAAGGCTAATTGATAATCAAAATGAATATCCGCCACCAGCGGAATATGAATTTGTTTTTTTATCTCTCTTAAAACTTTGGCCGCCACCATATCCGGCACTGCCACCCGAATAATTTCGCACCCCATTTTTTCCAGTGCCAAAATTTGCTTAACTGTCGCCTTTACGTCGCGCGTATCAGTATTACACATTGATTGTACTCGCACCGGATTCTTCCCACCCAATTCATACGGTCCGACTTTGACAACTTTGGAAATATATTTTCTTGCCCTGTTAGAATTTTTTACAGTATTTGTCATAAAGTTGTTTTTTAAATATTTTATTTCCTGTTTTTATTAAGAGAATTACTCTTTTCTAACAGGGTGAATAAAACATTAAAAAAAATTAATTTTATCCCATCTCCACAAAAAATTTTGGATATTT
>PFHO01000042.1 GCA_002782345.1 Candidatus Moranbacteria bacterium CG_4_8_14_3_um_filter_34_16 | reverse complement strand
TTCATATTTTATTTTTGCAAAAAAATTAATTAACGACCCAACCTATAAAATAAAAATTTCTTTCATAATAAGAATATCTCTCATTGCTATTTATCAAATTAAGTCTTTTTTTGCTTTTATTTTTCTCAAGATAATAATTATAGGAAGAATGTCCGTTGTAAAAAGGAAAGACATCCGTACCTCCGTCGTATTGACCTGAAACATTGACTCCATCAGGATCAGTTATTAAACCGCTGAGAGAAAATTTTTGGGCCTCTTGTAGTGTAATTTCTCGGCTTACATTCTTTTTTACATCATGAAAAAAAATATGAGTTGAATAATTTTTATCAAAATCAATTTCTCCATCATGATCCAAATCAATGTTCAGAGCTACCTGATTGACAGTTAATTTTCCATTGACAACAGAATATAATTTTTGGAGATAGCTATTGCATTTATAAGAATAATAAGTTTCATTCCCGCAAGTGGCATAAATAAAATTGTAATTAGAATTAAAAAACATGGAAGGCACGTATGCCACCAAAGCCACAACGGCTATGAGTATGATTGGCAAGGCAAAAGCTAAAACCAGTGTAATATTTTTTTTGATAAATTCCTTCATTTTTTATAAATTGCAATCGTTATAAATTATAACACAATTTTAATATAAAAAATTGTTTTACGCAACCAGAACTCTAGACCTACGTTTATAAATTGCAATTTCACTCTCTCAAAAGATTTCTCCTGGATTTTTCTGTTAGAAATTGAGATACATTCCATTGAATTATATCTAATCAGCTAAAAAGCCTAAAAAAAATTAAAAGGGGGGAATCCGCCAAAGATTTCACCCCTTCAAAATTGACTCAAAAAAACAAAAATAACTATTCTGTTGTTTTTCCGTCAAACTCCGCTTCATTTTTCTCCGCCTCTTCTTTAGTCTTTCTCACAATCCTATCTTGATGATGAGCCGGAGAATAAATAGTATAAAGTTTCAAATCTTCCGTTTTAGAAACATTTATCACATTATGCTGAGCCCCCGCCGGAACTACGATTGCCGAACCATCTTCAACTTCATATCTGTTGTCATCAATAACAACTTCTCCCTGACCTTTTTCAAATCTAAAAAATTGATCGTTCTCAGGATGAACCTCCATTCCAATTTCTTCTTTGGGTTTAAGGCTCATCAAAACCAATTGGCTGTTTTTGCCGGTATAGAGAACACGACGAAAATTTTCATTTTCCAGCGTCTCTTTTTCAATGTTAGTGCTAAATCCTTTCATTTTTTTGTTGTTAATTATTAGATTATTTATTTTTCACTCATCTGATAAATTATACAAAGAAAACATTTTTTTCTTTCAAAAATTGTTTCTCTTTTTTATATTTTTAATCTACTATAGATATTCTTTTTTTTAAAATAGAACTTCCCATAACATAATATCATCTGTCAGCTCTATATTCAATATTGCAACTCCCCTCCCGCGAAACCATACAAGCCCCTTGGGGATTGTCCGGGAAACAAATTTTTCCAAACAATGGACATTCTTTTGGTTCAATCATCCCTTGCAAAACTTCTCCGCAACGGCAAGTGCTCGGTTTTATTGTTATATTTTTTTTAATTTTTAAAATTAAATCTTTATAAATAAATTCAGCATCTTGCAATTGATATTTTTTTCTAATTTTTAATCCAGAATTTTTGATTTCTCCCAAGCCACGCCAAAAACCGTTTCTGACTTCAAAAACATCTTCCATTATTTTTAAGGCTCTTTTATTTCCTTTTTTTTTCACCAATCGCGTATATTCATTTTTCACGCAAGGTTTTTGGGAAATTATTTGATTAAGCAACATATCTATCGCCAAAAGAACATCATCAATTTCAAAACCCGCCACTACTTGCGGAAACAAAAACTTTTCATAAATTTCTGTTCCGATAATAGCGCTAACATGACCCGGATTGATAAAACCGTCTATTCTTATTTTTTTGTTTTTTAATAAAGCTTTCATTGCCGGAACAAAAACTTTGTGAGAAGAAAAAACCGTCAAACCTTGTTTAATTCCCCACGCCGTTGCCGGAGTTGTTGTTTCAAAACCAATTCCCCAAAAAACCAATCCACCTTTTTTTTGACTGAGTCTCAAAGCATCTGTAACATCATAAACTACATTCACATCAGCTCCTTTTTGACGCACTTCTTCCAGACTGCCTAAATTTCCCGGCAAATTCAACGCATCGCCATAAACCGCAATTGAAACTCCCGCTAACGCCAATCCCACAATTACATCCGCTTCAGTTTGATCCGTTACACAAATAGGACAACCGGGACCCGTAACTAAAAAGATATTGGAAGGCAAAAAATTTTTCAAATCATACCGCGCGATAGTTTCCGAATGTGTCCCGCAAAGCTCCATCAATCGAATAGGGCGTCCGATTTTTTCGGCTTTTTCGGAAATATTTTTTAGAATTTGATCCAAATTAGTCATTAGACCTGTTGCTTAATTTTTGGATTTTTTATTCAGATACCTCTGCATTTCTTTCACATATTCATTGTCCATTTTTTCAATTGCAAACCCGGCATGCACCATCACATACTCGCCAACTTTAACACCTTTTACCAAAGAAATATTAATCTCTTTGACAATACCACTGAAATCAACCAGCGCTATTGAACCGTTAATTTTAATCACTTTACCGGGAATGGCTAAACACATATTATTTTTGAAAAAGTTAATAATTTAAAAATTTGCCTTTTTTCTTAAAAAATAAAAAAGAAAACCATGCAAAAACGCCCAAAAAATTTTATTAGTTCTAAAAAATCATCCGAGTTTTATTAGAAACTATCTCAATAATTTTTTATCCAACATAAAAAATTCTTTTACTGATTTTTTCTTGAAAAAATTTTCAATCTTTCAAATTTCTTGACTGTCCTCCACCATTCAAACAACCTCCGGGACAAATCAAACCTTCAAAAAAATCATACCGCGCGTCCCCTTTTGAAATTTCATTTAATTTTTTTTTAATATCTTTTATTCCGCAAAAAGAAACCCCCTTATATTTTTTAATTTCAATCTTGGAAAAAACCGCCTCTTTTGTTCCTCCCGATTTTTCTAATTTTATATCTTCGCAAATTTCTTCCGCTTCAATTAATTGGTCAAAACCCGCTTTAATATTTCTTTCCGTTTTGTCCATTTCATTTTTTTTGTTTCTAAAAATTCTTCCTATCTCCCTGACTGTTAAAATAGCGTCCAAATTTTCATATTTTTTGGATTTTTTAGCCACACAAGGAGAGAGAGAAACCGCAAAAATATCTTGTCGGTTTATTTTTTTGCGATTGGCATAATCTTTTTTTATGATTGAAGCCAAAAGCTCATCCGGAATTTCCGTCTGAGATAAATTTTTTTCAAATTGAGGATAATATTTCTTTATCAATCTTTCAAAAGCGATACAATTACCATTGAAAAGAATTTTCTTTTGTCTTTTTCTTTTCAATTCTCCAATTAATTTTTCAACGTAAAATTTATTTCCATATTTAAGATTAAAAACTTTCTCAAAACCAATTCCTCTCAAAATTTTCACCAAATCAAAAGAATTTTTTATTTCCGGAAATTCGTTTCGCAAACTTTCAAAAATAGCCAGATCTACTATGGCAACCGCCAAAATTTTAAGATCATCCAATTTTTTTTCAATTTTTTCCAAGTCATTTTGATCAGTCAACGCTCCGGTGGGACAATGCGCCACACATTGACCGCAAAACAAACAATCCAAAGTTTTTTCATAAGGCGTTCCCACAATCACATCTCCGGCGCGATGATTGAATCCATACGATCTCACCGGACAAATATTGATACACCGCCGACACTCTACGCAATATTCGGTAGTTCTTTTTATTGCCGGATTTTTTTCATCCACCACTACTCGCAATTTGTTTTCTTTAAGCAATTTTATTTCCTCTTTATCGCTCAATTCTTCTCTCCTGGGAACAAAGTTAAAATTTTCTATTTTATATTCTTCCGCTAAGTCTTGCAATTCGCATCTTCTATTTTTCGGACACTTAACGCATTTTCCGGCGTGATCCGACCAAAGCAATTCCAAATTAATCTCCCGGGATTTTTTTATGTCTTCATCCTCAGTGATAATTTCCATCCCCGAAAAAATTTTTGTCGCGCAAGAAGGGACTAAGCGATTTTCAATTTTCACCAGACACAAACGACAGACCGCTTCGCGAAGCAAATCTTTGCAAAAACATAAAGTCGGAATTCTTATTTTTTCTCTGCGACAAACATCCAAAACTGTTTCATCTTTTTTAGCCTTATAATTTTTACCGTTGATTTTTATTTTTACGTAATCCATTATTTTTTTAGCTTAAACATTTTTAAATATATCTAACCTTTCCAAAGCGTCTTGAAAAGGTTTGGCGACAAACTTGCCAAAAGGACAAAAAGCGGTATTTTCCAAAGACCATAGAATTTGTCCCAAAGCTTTTTTGTCTCTTTGAGAAATTTTTCCGTCTTCAAACCTTTGGATAATTTCATTTAAGCGAAAAGTGCCTTCACGACAAGGCAAACATTTTCCGCAAGACTCGCGACGAAAAAAATCGCTCCACGAAAATAACAAATCGTAAATTTCCACACTTTTATCAATCACCAAAACCGAACCGGAACCTAAAGGAATAAGACAATTTTTAGAGAAAGTCAACTCGGCATCCAAATCTTTTCCAATCGCCAAAACGCCCGAAGCTCCGCCAATTTGTGCAAACCAAAATTTTTTTCCTTTCGGAATTCCTCCCCCGATTTCTTTGATTAGTTGTCTCACCGTTATTCCTGTCGGCGCTTCAAAAACTCCCGGATTATTAATCGCTCCGCTTAAAATATAAAGTTTTGTCCCGGGAGAACATTCCGCTCCGATAGTCGCAAATTTTTTTCCTCCTTCCAAAATTATCCAAGGAATATTGGCAATTGTTTCGGCATTATTCACCGCTGTCGGTTTTTCCCAAAGACCTTTTTCTGTCGGATAAGGAGGACGCATTCTTGGTTCTCCGCGTTTTCCTTCAATAGAGTTTATAAGCGCGGTTTCTTCTCCGCAAATATAAGCTCCCGCTCCAAAAAACAGTTTTAGTTCCAAATTATAACCAGAAGACAAAATCTTTTCTCCTAAAAATTTCTCTTTTTCAGCTTGCGCTAAAGCTTTTTCCAAAATATATTTTTCTTCTTCATAATTTCCATTAAGATATATGAAAGCTTTGGAAGCTCCCACTGTCAAAGCTGAAATTATCAATCCTTCCAATAAAAGTTGCGGATTGTTCTTGACAATCATTCTATCTTTATAAGTTCCTGGCTCTGATTCGTCTAAATTGCAAATAAAATATTTTTCTTTCTCTTTTCTTTCCGCTACCATTTTCAATTTTTTTCCGGTGGGAAAACCGGCACCTCCTCGCCCGCAAAGATTGGATGCCTCTATCTCTTGAATAGCTTCTTCCGGTCGCATCTGAAAAATAAATTTTTCCAAAGCCTTATATCCGCCTTCTTTCAAATATTCCTCTATTCTTAAAGGATTTATTTTTCCCCAATGTTTAGTTATTATTTTGATATTTTTTTTCATTTAACCTTTAAATATAAAAATCATAATTTTGTCGGCTTTATTTTAATAAAATGCCTAAAAATATTACACATATTTTTCCAAAATTTCGTGAATACTGCTGACAGTCACTTTTTTATAAACTTGACCATTCACTATCACTATTGGTCCTTCTCCGCAATGTCCCAAACAGCTGGCAGTTTCCAATTTTATTCTTGGATTAAAATCATCGCCTATTTTTATTTTCAACTTATTTTCAATTTCTTTTATTATTTTTCTTGTCCCTATCGTCGCACAAACTGTTCCAGAACATATTTTTATAAATATTTGAGGTGAATTTTTCACCTTCAAAAAATCATAGAAACTGGCCGTTTCAAAAATCTGCGAAAGAGACAAAGAAAAATAATCGGCAATTTTTTGGGCGTTTTTTTCTGAAATAAAACCAAAAAAAGAGCTGATTTCTTTTAAAACCGGTAATAAATTTTCTTTCTCAGGATCATAATTTAAAAGTATTTTTTCCGTTGTTTTCATAACCATTTTGATTGTAAAATAGACCTAAAACGCCTTTAACAAAATAATAATTTTAGACAAAAATTTTCAAAAATATTAAACTTTTCCGGCACTCCCAAAAAAAATCATTTTTTGTTTGATTGTTTCTTTGGCTGAATCTCGCGCTTCGCCTAAAATTTTTCTTAAATCAAAAGATTGTTCGTTTTCTTTGAAAAAGTTAGCCAAACTCCCCATAAAAGCAACCCGGATTGCCGTGTCCACATTGAAACAATTGATACCTCTTTGAATCACTTCCGCCACTTTTCCATTTTCCCAATCAGACGCTCCATGAAGAATCAACGGAATATCGCATTTTTTATTGATTTCTTCCAGTCTTTCAAAATCCGGTTTGGATCTTTCTTTAAAAAATCCATGCGCGTTTCCAATCGCCACAGCCAAAGCATCAATTCCAGTTTGTTCAACAAAAGAAGCGGCTTGATCGGGATTCGTCATATATTTTTCCCAATCCACTTCATATCCTTGTGTTTCTCCCAAATAAGGGACACTGCCCAATTCCCCTTGCACATCCACTCCCGCTTCATGACAAAAATCCACCACTTTTTTGGTTATATCCAAATTGTCTTCGTATTTTTTCCGCGATCCATCATACATCACCGAACTGAAACCCATTTTTATCGCCCGTTGGATAATTTCAACACTTTTCCCATGATCCAAATGAATGCCTATTGGAATTTCCGGAGCATAAAATTCGGCATCATTTTTCATCAAATTAAAAATCAATCGTCCACCGGAATATTCCATAGTTTTTTCCGTAACTTGTATAATCACCGGAGATTGAGTTTCTTTGGCGGCATCAACAATCGCTCGCGTGGTTTCCAAATTAACCGTGTTGAAAGCTCCGACCGCATAGTTGTTTTCTTTGGCTTTCAATAAAATTTCTTTGACTGAAACAATCATATTTTTTTTATCAACATTAATTCTGAAATAAAATATAGACTTAAAAATAAATTTTCAGATTTATTTTAGAATTAAGCGATAGTTTTTATAGTTGTAGGCCTTACGCACTTCATCTTAAAAATCCATTTTATATAGCCAGTACAACGACAACCTTCACAATTAAATAACTCACTCTCATAATTTTAGTTCATTTTTTTACCCATTTTTCAAGCAAACAACAGATTTGAAGAGAAAAGCACAAGCCATAAGCTAAACCATTTCAGAAAACAATCAATAAAATATTTTCAAAAAATACCACTAATTCATAAAATTTACCTTATTTCACAACCAAATTAATCAGTTTTCCTTTAACAAAAATAATTTTTTTAATATCTTTGCCAATAATATATTTCTCAATTTTCGCGCTTGTAATCGCCAATTTTTTAGCAATTTCTTCATTAACATCGGCATCAGCTATAATTTTATCGCGAACTTTTCCATTAATTTGAACCACTAATTCAATTTTTTCTTCACTAGCGAGAGAAGAATCGTATTCCGGCCATTTTTGATCAAAAATAGATTCATTATGACCCAATCTTTCCCAAATTTCTTCCGCTAAAGCCGGCAAAAAAACAGCTGAGATTATAACAAATTTTTCAAAAACACTTTTGGAAATTTTTTCTTCTTTTGTTAACAGATTAGTCATCTCCATCAATTTGGCAATGGCGGTATTATATTTTTGATTTTTCATATCCATTTCAACTCCTTGAATAGTTTTATGCAATTTTTGCAAAACCGCTTTTTTCTCTTCAGTATCTTTCACTTTCTCAAGCAAATTATAAACTTTTTCCGCCCAATTTTTCGTGCCTAAAATTCCTCTGTCGGAAAAACTGCGATCTTCCCCCAAGGGACCCAGAAATAAAATATAAGATTTCAAAGCGTCGTATCCCACTTTTTCTCTGTATTCTTCCGGATTGATAACATTGCCTTTGGACTTGGACATTTTTTTGCCATCTTTTAAAATCATTCCATTGGCTCTAAATTTTTTGAATGGATCATCAAAATCAATGAGCCCCAAGTCGTGGAACGCCATCGTGATAAAACGAGTATACATAAGATGAAGAACCGCGTGTTCATTTCCTCCAACATACAAATCAATCGGAAACCATTTTTTCGCCAATTTTTCATCAAAAATTTTCTCTTTGTTCATGGAAGAAATATAGCGAAAAAAATACCAAGCTGAATCCAAAAAATTATCCGTCACATCCGCTTCTCTTTGCGCTTTTCCTCCGCATTTGGGACAATTGGTTGCCATAAAATTTTCCACTTTGGCTAATGGTCCGCGTCCGTCTCCGGAAGGTTCCCAACCAATTTCCAACTCCGGCAATTTTACTGGCAAATCTTTTTCCGGCACAGCCACTGTTCCGCATTTTTCGCAATAGATTATCGGAATGGGCGGTCCCCAATAACGTTGTCGAGAAATACACCAGTCTCGCAATTTATAGTTCGTTTCTTTTTTTCCTAAATTATTTTTTTCTAACCATTGAACAATCTTTTTGCGCGCTTCTTGAGAAGACAATCCATTATATCCACCGGAATTAAAAAGCGCGCCATCTTCGGTATAACAATAATTTTCTTTCCACCACCATTTTTTCTCATTTTTATCTAACTGCAAAATCCACGAATCCGCATTTTCTTTGTTGCGATCATCCAACATTCGCTTTTTTTTGTCGTCTAACAAAATTACATATTTTATCGGCAAGTTGAATTTTTGAGCAAATTCCCAATCTCGTTCATCGTGCGCCGGCACCGCCATAATCGCTCCAAATCCGTATCCTGCCAAAACATAATCCGCAATCCAAATCGGCACTTTCTCCTGATTAACCGGATTAATAGCATAAGCGCCGGAAAATACTCCTGTTTTTTCTTTATTTTCTTTCCTTTCCAAATCCGATTTAGCTCCCGCTTTCTTGATATATTCTTCCACTTTTAATCGCTGCTCTTTTGAAACAATTTTTTGTGTTAAATCATGCTCGGGAGATAAAACGCAATAAGTGCAACCAAAAAGCGTGTCCGGTCGGGTGGTAAAAATTTCAAATTCCTCCACGCTATCCACCACTTTAAATTTAATGTTCGCTCCTTCGGATTTTCCAATCCAATTTCTTTGCGCGCTCTTGGTAATTTCCGACCAATCCATTTTTTCCAAACCTTCCAATAATCTTTCGGCATAAGCGGTAATTTTGAAAAACCATTGTTTCATTTTTCTTTTTTCCGGCGCGCTTTTGCATCTTTCGCAAGTTCCACCCTCAATTTGCTCATCGGCTAAAACCGTTTTGCAAGAGGGACACCAATTCAAATAAGATTCTTTTTGATACGCCAAACCGCGTGCAAAAAGTTGAATGAAAATCCATTGAGTCCACTTATAATATTCCGGCGAAGTCGTGTTGATTTCTTTTTCCCAATCGCAACTTAATCCGGCTGATTTAATTTGCTCAGAAAAATTGGCTATTGTTCGTTCAAGCATTTTTCCCGGAGTTTCGCCTATTTTTAACGCGTAATTTTCACTATGAATTCCAAAGGCGTCCCAGCCAACCGGCTCAAAAACATCAAAACCACGCAGTTTTTTGTATTTCGCCATCACATCCACACAAGTGAATGCGTAAAAATTTCCAATATGCAATCCTTCCGCGCTGGGATAGGGAAACATAAAAAGAGCGTAATAAGGATTTTTTGCCTTTTCCAAATCGGGAGAAAAAGTTTTTTCTTCCACCCATCTTTTCGCCCATTTTTTTTCAATCGCTTGAGGATTGTATTTCTTTTTATCTTGCTTCATATTTTCCACTTTAACTCATTTTTTTGTTTTTTTCAAGCGTTTGTCAGTTTTTTAAACTTATTTATTGAAAATATTTTTTATATCTTTTTTTTTATAATTTTATATTTTTTTATTCTCTTCTTTTTTCTTTTTCTATGATAGCTATGTATTCACCACTCTACCCATCACTCTTTGAAGAACTCAAAAAAAAATTGATTTAAAATTTAAATCCATTCTTTGGTAAATAATTTCTCCAACTATTCATACCTAAGAGCTTCAATAGGGTTTAGTTTGGAAGCTTTTCTAGCCGGGTAATATCCAAAAACAATTCCGATAAAAGCGGACACTCCAAAAGCCAAAAGAATTGAGTTCCAACTGACAACAGCTTGCAAAATTCCCATCGCAGAAACAAAATA
>PFHO01000063.1:2020-12058 GCA_002782345.1 Candidatus Moranbacteria bacterium CG_4_8_14_3_um_filter_34_16 | reverse complement strand
CGAATTAGTCGCCGAGCGAAGCGAGGCGAACCTTTCAAACTTGCAATTTCCTACGTGGTGCGGATAAGAGGATTTGAACCTCCACCATCTTGTGATGACTAGCCCCTGAAGCTAGCGCGTCTACCAATTCCGCCACATCCGCGATTTTTATCTGTTATTTGTAAAATTTTTGACTAAAAATTTCAAAAATTTTATAAACTCTATGCTATAATTTGCCTCAAAATTAATTTTAGTTTGAAAATATATCTCTATATAAAAAATGAAAACAACGCTAAAAAATTTAACATCAAAGTTATACCATTAAAGTGCCTTGGGAGAGACTCGAACTCTCATGGGACAAGCCCACCAGTTCCTAAGACTGGCGCGTATACCAATTCCGCCACCAAGGCAAAAAATTTAATCTCAAATAAAAATTAATCCTTGCACTGAAAAATATACTTTTCAAAAAAATTATATCATTCAAAAAAAGTGATTTCAAGATTATTCCAAAAATTTTTTAATTCTTTCCACTTCTTCCGCCAATATCCCTTCATTTTTATATTCTCCATGATGACGGGTTTCTTTGCCGTATGTCTCTTTTTTGACATCCAAATGAATATTTAACATTAATTGAAAATTCTCAATTTTGGCGTATATATGAAATCTCGGAAAACCGGAGGCGGAAAATGGTCTGATAAAAATCATTTCTTCTCCTTCCTTTCTCTGAAAAATATAACCGGCTCTGCGAAGCGAATTAACCGGATTGTCTTTTATTTTTTCAATTCTTAAATTCATTTTTTATATATTATCTTTAGCGGCTTTTATAGTATTTTTCAAAAGCATTGCAATCGTCATCGGTCCCACACCTCCCGGAACCGGTGTTATAGCCATCGCTTTTCTTTTTACTCTTTCAAAATCCACATCTCCTGTCAATTTCCCACTTTTATTATAATTAATTCCAACATCAATTACAATCGCTCCCTGTTTTACCATATCAGCTTTAATCAAACCAATTTTCCCAGTCGCTGAAACAAGAATATCCGCCCACAAACATTTTTCTTTCAATTTTTTGGTTTTGGAATGAGCTAAAGTTACAGTGGCATCGGCGTTTGTCGCCATTACCGCCAAAGGTTTTCCTACGACATTACTCCTTCCCACGATAACCATATTCTTTCCAGCAATTTTTAAATTGTTTCTAGATAAAATTTCCATAATTCCGGCTGGAGTACAAGGGAAAAATCTGGGAAATCCTAAAAATAATCGCCCGACATTTTCAGGATGAAAACAATCCACATCCTTTTCAGGATCAATCATATTGATTATTCTTTTTGTGTCAAATTTTTTTGGCAGAGGAAGTTGAACTAGAATTCCGTTGATTTTTTTGTCTCTATTAAGACGAAAAATCAAAGATAAAATATCTTTCTGAACAACATTTTTTCCGAAGGTATAAACTTTTGAGATTATTCCTATTTCTTGACAAGCTTTTTCCTTATTTTTAACATAAATTTTAGAAGATGGATTTTCACCTACTAAGATAACCGCCAATTCCGGGATAACTCCTTTTTTTTTCAAGTTTAAAACTTCATTTTTCAATTCCGCTTTGATTTTCTTCGCTATTCTTTTTCCATCAATTATTTTTACTGGCATTTTTTTAAAAAAAATAATGGTCTATAATAAATTAATCAAAAAAAATCACCACCTTTTCTTTAAGAAAAAACCTAATCCTTTACTAATTCCTCCCTCTCCTTCTGGTTCTGAATTTTTTGGAAAAGTTGTATCAATATCAAGGTGCCAATCTTCTTTTTGTTTTCCAGAGTTTTTAAGTAATGATTTATACATTTCCTTATTTCTATCAAAAACCTCAGTGGCAATATCTTTATCTGCTCCATTATCAATTAAAAATTTTTTGATAGATTCAAATGTTTCTTCCGCCATTTTTTCCTCCTTATTAATTTTTTCTCCTTCCTTAGGTTCTTCAGGAAGATATCCTTCAAGAGAATATTCAGAATCATTAAGTCTTTCAGCCATCATATCAACATCTCCGCTTTCCATAACCGCTTCAATCGGTGGTTTTAGACTCTCTCCTTCCGCTGCGTAAGCTTCTTTTGTGCCTCCCATTTGAATTATCCTCGCTACTATTCTAGAAACCACTAAAAGACTAATGTCTTTCCCAATTTTTCCCACTTCTCCTGCTAATTGTTCCCACAAACCACGCTCTTGCTGTTTTACACCCTCAATTTCTCTTGTCAAATTAATATCCCGACTAATTTCACCCAATTCTTCCGATGAAAGCTGAGAATTATCAGAAATTTTTCTTTTTTCAAAGTCCATGCCAGAAGAAAAACCATCATGCCCATTTTTAAACGCTTCAAATTGATTCATTAAATTTTCATATTTAACCGCCAATTCTCCAATTGATTTTTCCTTATCATTTTCTGTATTTTTTGTATTTTCCTGTGTTATCCTTGCATTTTTTTCTCCTTCATAATAATCTGCTAAAGTTTTCATTTTTTTATTTTTTTAAATTATTTCTTATTTTTTCTAATTTAAGCATACTTATTTTTTCAGAAAAATTTTTTAAAATTTCGTTTTTTCTTTTTTGGATATCAATCATTTTATTATTATATTCTCTAATTGCATTTTCCATTTCTTTTATTTTGATTTCAAGATATTTTTTCATAAATTATTTTTAATATTTTTTTAAAGCAATTTTAAGCCGGCAATAAGCTTGAAAAAAGTTGCGCAATCATATTTTCAAAATAAACCCTCTATTTTTCCATCTTTATTCAAATTAATTTTCTCCGCCGCCGGAATTTTGGGCAATCCCGGCATAACCATAATGTTTCCTGTTAAAGCTACTACAAACTCGGCACCATTGGAAACTCTAATTTCTTTTATTGACAAAGAAAAATTTTTGGGACATCCGATTTTCTTAGGATCATCTGTAAAAGAATATTGGGTTTTGGCGATACAAACAGGAACTTTATCCATTTTATCCGCTTCAATTCTCTCCATTTGCTTAATTGCCTTAGCGCTAAATTCAACTTTATCAGCGCCATAAATTTCTTTGGCAATTTTTTCTATTTTTATTCTAAGCGATTGTTTTTCGCTATATAAAAATTTAAAATGAGATTTTTCTTCTGAAAGAAGCTTCAACAAATTTTGAGTTGTTTCTTTCCCTCCTTCTCCTCCTTTTTCCCAAACATAAGAATTTCCCGCTAAAACTCCTATTTTTTTACATTTATCAATAATAACTTTTAGCTCTTTTTTGGTGTCCGTTGGAAAAACATTGATTGCTACCATAACTGGAACATTGAATTTTTGGATATTTTTTAAATGTTTTTCTAAATTTTCCATTCCTTTTTTCAACGTCGCTAAATTTTCCTTTTTTAAATTTTCCACCTTTTCTCCTCCGTTATATTTCAATGATCGTGCTGTTGTTACCAAAACTACCGCATCCGGTTTCAGCTGGGCTATTCTACATTTAATATTGAAAAATTTTTCCGCCCCTAAATCTGCGCCAAAACCCGCTTCGGTTATTAAATAATCCCCCAATTTCAGTCCATAACGAGTTGCCAAAACACTATTGCATCCATGAGCGATATTGGCAAAAGGTCCGCCATGAATAAAAACGGGGGTATGTTCTAATGTTTGACAAAGATTAGGAGACAAAGCATCCTTCAAAACAACTGCCATCGCGGAAGAAATTTTCAAATCTCCGGCAAAAATAGGTTTGCCTGAATAGGAATAAGCCACCACAATTCTGCTTAATCTTCTTTTAAGATCTTCCTCATTTTCACTCAAGCATAAAATCGCCATTATCTCAGAAGCCACCGCTATATTAAACCCTTCTTCTCGCAGAGCTCCCTGACCTCCCAAACCGATTATGATTCGTCTAAGTGCTCTATCATTCAAATCCATCGCCCTTTTCCAAACTACTTAGTTGGGATCAATTTGAAGTTCATTTCCGTGAAAAATATGATTATCAATAATTGAAGATAATAAATTATTGGCGGAAGTTACAGCATGAATATCTCCGGTAAAATGCAAATTAATATCTTCCATAGGCATTACCTGAGAATATCCTCCGCCAGTCGCTCCTCCTTTCATTCCCATGCAAGGACCCATAGAGGGTTCTCTGATTGAAAGCATCGCCTTTTTTCCCATTTTCCAAAAAGCTTGCGCCAATCCGATTGAAGTGGTGGTTTTTCCTTCTCCCGCCGGAGTCGGACTGGAAGCCGTGACTAGAATCAATTTCCCGTTTTTTTTATTTTTTATTTTTTCCCAAATTTCCGCTTTTATTTTGGCCTTATAATTTCCATAAAGATTCAAATATTCTTTTGAAATTCCCGCCTTTTGAGCAATTTCAACAATCGGTTCCATTTTAGTTTCTTGTGCAATAACTATATCAGATTTCATAATATTATTAAAAAATATTGAATAAAATTAATAATCTTTTAACTTTTTGACAGATTTCAAATCGCGAATTTTTTCCAATGCTTTAGCTTCAATTTGACGAATTCTTTCCCTGGTAACTCCAAATTCTTGCCCCACTTCTTCTAATGTATGGGAAACTCCATCTTCCAATCCAAATCTAATTTTAATGATTTTTTGTTCTCGAGGAGTAAGAAATTGCAAAATTTCTTGAATATGTTCTCCTAAAATCTTACGAGAAGCGGTTTGATTAGGCATAATTGTTTCTGTATCTTCTATAAAATCTCCCAAAACACTATTATCATCTGAATCTCCCACAGAAATTTCCAAAGAAACCGTTTCTTGAGAAATTTTCATAATATGTCTGATCTTTTCCACTTCCACACCCATTTCCACCGCAATTTCCTCCGGCAAAGGTTCTCGCCCCAAATCCTGAACCAATCTTCGAGTTATTTGAGTATATTTATTGATTGTTTCCACCATATGCACCGGAATACGAATAGTTCTAGATTGATCCGCAAGCGCTCTAGTAACAGCTTGGCGAATCCACCAAGTAGCGTAAGTGGAAAATTTATATCCTTTTTTATAATCAAATTTTTCTACCGCTCTAAAAAGACCAATATTTCCTTCTTGAATTAAATCTAAAAGAGAAAGATTATGCGATCTTCCTACATATTTTTTGGCGATACTGACTACCAAACGCAAGTTAGCTTCAGTTAGCCGCTGTTTGGCAGAAATATCTCCTTTTTCAATTCTTTTTGCCAAACTTACTTCTTCTACAAATGATAATAAATCCACTCGTCCAATTTCGCGTAAATACATTTGCACTAAATCGGAAGAATTTCCTTCCGCAACCATCTTTAATTCTTTATCTCTTTCTTCAACCAATTTTTTTTTGCTTTTTTGTTTGTCAAAATCTTGAGAAAGCCTTTCTGTTTCCATACTAAGAATTTCATCCGAACTGATTACTCGGATATTTTGTTTTTCCAAAATTTTATAAAGCTCCTCTAATTTTTCAATTTCTCTTTCAGCATCGGGAATGATATGCAAAATTTCGTCCTCCGTTATAAATCCGCGTTGTTTTCCTCTATATATGAAATCACTAAAAATTTCTTTTTCTTTTTGAATTTTATTTTTTGAAGATAAATTATTTTTGGATGATGCTTTTTTTGATTTTTTAATTTTATTTTTTTGGTTTTTTTTATTTTTAGAAGAAACGCCAATTGATCGCTTTTTTGTTTTTGTCCCAATCTGATTTTTTTTCTTTTCTTTCATTTTTATCTTTTTTTTCATTTTAATTTTATTCTTTGATTTTAATTTTTTCGTTTTGTCTTTCATTTTCTTTTTAGTCAATTTTTTCTTCTTTAAAAAAACCGCTCTTTCTTTGACAGATTTTTTTTGAACATTTTTTCTTTTTTTGACTTTTGCCATAATAAGTTTCAAACGACACAATTTTTTTGTGTCTTTTATGTTAAATATAAAATTCTTTAACTTTTCTTCAAAAAAAATCAACCAATAATTTTCGCCAACTCTCCTGAAATTTTTCCCGATTCTTTTCTCAATATCAAAGAAACTTCCTCTTCTCCTCTTTTTTCCGCCAATTTTAGATCATACGTTAATTGAGTCAATCTGTGTTTTAAGTTTTCTTTTTTCAATTCTTTTAAAATATTTTCCAATTCTGCCAACGAATCAACGTTATCTATCTCTATTAAATTATTGTTTAAATCAAGTTGAAATTTTTTTTGAAAAAAAATTTTTTCCGCTCTTTCTTTGATTTCTCGTTTTTCTTTTAAAAATTTCGTAAAATTGTCAAAAGAAAAACCGCAAGATTCCCCTTTTTCCGCCATTACTAAAAAAAGAGAATCCATTTTTAAAAAAGAAAAATCTTCCTGTTTCGCTTTTTCCAATCCTTTTTTCCACGCCAATGGATAAATCAACATTATTCCTATTAAATCATTCAAAAGAGTTTCTTGCTTGGAAAAAATTTTATCCAGCTTATTGTTTTGAATATCATTCTTTTTTTCGCCTACCTCTGTTTCTAGACTAACTTTTTTAAGCATATCCGTCAATGCCATTTCCGAAATATTCAACGCCTCGCTCATTTTTCTCAACCAATGATTTTTTTCCACATCATTTTCCAAATATGAAACAACTTCCAAAAAATATTGAGCTATTTTTTTCTTTCCAATAACTTCATTCTTGTCAAATTTTAAAAAGGCTTTTTGAAAAAAATATTCAACTGCTTCCGAAGATTGTGCAATTGCCTTTTTCAACTTTGTCGGACTTTCTCGTGCCAAATCAGATGCGTCCTTTCCACTAGGAAGAGTTACAATTTTAACATTTATTTCTCGTCTAAAACAAAGTTTGGAACTTTTTTGAGTAGCTGATTCTCCAGCCTTATCCATATCAAAAAACATTTTCAAATTATTTGTATATCTTTTTATCAAATCTACTTGTTCTTGCGTAAGAGCAGTCCCGGAAACCGCCACTGTATTTTCAATTCCCGCTTGATGACAAGCGATCACATCCATATTGCCTTCCACTAAAAGCACCCAGCCTCTTTTTTTAATCTGATTTTTTGCTTTATCCATACCGTAAAGAATTCGACTTTTATGATAAAAATCGGTTTCTGGAGTATTGACATATTTTGCCTGAGATTCATCTTGACCGGGAGTTACCCGAGCGGAAAATCCCACAACTTTCCCAGAAAAATCACTAATAGGAAAAATTATTCTATTTCTAAACCGGTCATAGTAGCCTGAATCGTCTTTAGAGTTCTCCTTTTTTTCTTTTTTCACTAAAATTCCCGCTTGAGCAATTTCTTTCATTTTGTATCCATTTTCAATTAGAAAATCCAAAATATTTTTCCATCCGTTAGGAGCATACCCCAAACGAAATTTTTTGATAGTTTCATTTCGCAGTCCTCTATTTTTCAAATAATTCAACGCTATTTTTCCTTCCGTATTTTCCCATAATCTTTTTTCCCAAAAAATGGTAGCTTCTTCTAAAATCTCCAACGTTCTATTTCTCTCTTTATTTTTTTGATAATTATAAGTTTTAATTTCTATTCCGGCTTTTTCCGCCAATATTCTAAGTGCTTCTTTGAATTCCACTCCTTCCATTTCCATTACAAAAGAAAAAACATCTCCGCCTTTTTGACAACCGAAACAATGCCACATTTGACGTTCTTCACTAACCATAAAAGAGGGGGTTTTTTCGTTATGGAAAGGACAAACCGCTTTAAAATTAATTCCGGCTTTTTCCAAACGAATATATTCTCCCAAGACATCTATAATATTCAATCGAGATTTTATCTCCTCAATTTCTGTTCCCATAATTCTAATGTACTATAATACCTTCAAATAGGCAAAATATTGCAAAATTGACATTCATAAGCTAAAAATACTTTTCAAAAGTTCATATTTAAAAAAAATAAAAATTAATATTTTAAATCCGCCAACGCTTTTTTGTAATTTATTCATATATTCTTATGTTATTTCAATGAAGTATTGCAATTATTTCCTGAACTCAAGTGTCGTATTCTTGCCAAAAAATAATTCTTGTGCTAAAAATAATTGATTGTTAATCTTAATAAATTTTTAAATTTTCAAGTTCAATTGTCGCATTTTAGATTCGCCTATTGAACTTTATTAAAAAAGTGCCTATTAAAAAATCAGCTAAGAAATATATGCGAGTAACAGAACGAAAAAACCAAAAGAATCAACGAATTAAAGGATCTTTTCGTTCCGCCATAAAAGCGACTAAAAAAGCTATTGAAGAAAAAAATTCTCAGTCCGCTGGTAAAGAGTTGAGAAAGGCCGTTAAAGCTTTGGATAAAGCGGTGCAAAAAAAAGTTCTTCATAAAAATACAGTCGCACGATATAAATCCAAACTGAATAAAGCCGTCAAAGAAATAGCAAAAAAATGAATTTTAAAAAAAATTAAAATTCGTGCATTTTCTTGAAAAAGGTTAGTGAATGTTAAATTTTATGAAATACACAAATCTTTTCTGAGCCAAAGAAAGTTTTTTAGTTTTTCCGTTTATATTTTGATTTTTAAAAAAAAATTGGAAATTTTTTGCTTTATCTCTTTTATGTTCCGGCAACAAACTCATCCAGTGCTAAGATAATGTTTATTTCCCCTATTTTTATCGCTCTATCAAGTTCCGCTAGTTTTTGATAAATTTTTTTCAATTTTAAAAAAGAAAAATTTTTAATTTGAGTGCTTGTTTTTTTGACGACAAAAGGATGCAACCCAGTTTCACGAGAAATTTCATATTCAGAAAAAATATTCATCCGATTTAAATCAGAAATTTTCAACATATTTCTAAATTGATAAATAACCATAGACAAAAGATAGAAAGGATCATCGCCTTTTATCAAATGTTCGTGCAAAAGCTGGAGTGCCATTTTTTTGTTTCCCGCACCCAAAAAATCAATTGTTTTAAAAATGTTATTTTCAACCTCCGCTTTCACCAAAAAACTTACTTCTTTTTCTGTGATTATTTTTCCATCAGTGTAAGAAACAAGTTTTTGCACTTCAGAAAAAATAAGCCTCGTGTTCCCTTGACAATAAATTGCCAATTGATCCAAACCTGAACGAGAAATTTCAGCTTTGTTATCAATATTTTTTATTGTTTTTATTATCCATTGACTTAATCTCAATCCAATTAGTTTTTCAAATTTTTGCTTTTTTATTTCTTCTTTTAAAACGAAAAATTTATATAAAACATTATTTTTTTTAGGTTGATTAGCTTCCCAAAAAACAACCACCGAATCTTTATCCGAAATTAACCGAGAATAATTTTTTTTTATAGATTGCAACAAATCTTTTTGTTCCAAAGGAGATCCTGCTTCAATAACTTTTTTGATTATCAAAAGTCTCTTAGACACCAATAGATTGGCTGTGTAAAAAACACTTTTTATTTTGGGCAACAGATTTTTTTCTTCGCTAAAATCAAAGATGCTTATTCCCGACCCGCTAGAATCAAAAGATAAATATTTATCTCGCACCTCAAAAATTTTCTGAGAAGAACAAAAATCATCTTCGCCATAAAAAAAAATGATCATAGAATTAATTAATTTACAATTCTTTTTAAGTATCAAGAAAATTTCATTTTAAAATAATTTGCGCACCCTTCTAAAAAATATATCCCAAAAAGGGGAAAAGTATAAAAAATAAACTATTTTTTTTTACAAAGACACCGTCTAGTCGTAACAATCGCTATTTTGTCAGTCGCACAAATAAATTTTTAAAATCGCAAACCCTCTTGTATGAAACCATACATCCATCACAAAAATCTTTTCCGTTATTATTTTAGTCTTTAGCTTCCCACTTAAGATTTTGACCGGGTTCTAAAATTTCCACCCAAATTTGACCGGGAACAAATTGAATTTCTTTTCCGTATTCGTCATAAAAAAACAATTTGCTGTCAATTTTTGATTTATCTTTTTTCCAATTTCCCGCATATTCCTTTCCATTCATATAATATCGCGCTGGACCGGAACCACTTTCATCATACCAAGGATCACCAATTTGAACATTATTATACCTTCCGCTAATGCTTTCTGACCCGGTTTTTTTGATTTCTTCCATTCCCAGCCAAGGATCTCTCAATCCTTTTCC